>CAZZKU010000106.1:0-4411 GCA_964654635.1 uncultured Piscirickettsiaceae bacterium
TTAACAAAACCGCTTAATTTTTTGGGTTTAAACTAAACTTAATTAATGGCTTTTTAAATTTAAAAAAGGTTACATGAATGAATTCATTTGACATGCAAAATGCATTGGTTCCAATGGTTGTTGAACAAACTAGTCGTGGAGAAAGATCCTATGACATCTATTCCCGCTTACTCAAAGAAAGAGTTATTTTTCTAGTTGGTCAAGTAGAAGACCATATGGCAAATTTAATCGTTGCTCAAATGCTATTTTTAGAATCTGAAAACCCTGAAAAAGATATTCATTTATACATTAACTCCCCAGGTGGGAGCGTGACTGCGGGCATGGCTATTTATGATACCATGCAGTTTATTAAGCCCAATGTAAACACTATGTGTATTGGGCAGGCGGCGAGCATGGGGTCGTTTTTATTATCAGCAGGAGAAAAGGGTAAGCGTTTTGCTTTGCCTAATTCTCGGATTATGATTCATCAGCCTTTAGGCGGTTTTCAAGGGCAGGCTTCTGATTTTGAAATTCATGCTAAAGAAATTTTGAGCATCAAAGATAAACTAAATAAAATACTTTCCAAGCATACGGGAAAAACCTTAAAAACAGTTGAAAAAGATACTGATCGAGATAATTTCATGTCAGCTCAAGAAGCCGCTGATTATGGAATAGTTGATAAAGTATTAGACCAGCGAACTGTATAAAAAATAGAGAAGTTTATGAGTGAAAAAAATTTATATTGCTCTTTTTGTGGCAAAGCACAAGATGAAGTTAAAAAGCTAATTGCAGGACCTTCGGTTTATGTTTGTGATGAATGCGTTGATTTATGTAATGATATCTTAAAAGAAGAATTTGGTGAAGAAGAAACCAGTAATTTTGAACTAGACCATCTGCCAACCCCGCATGAAATAAGTGCAACTTTAAGCGATTATGTTATTGGTCAATTTCATGCTAAAAAAGTATTGTCTGTTGCGGTTTATAACCATTATAAGCGTTTAAAGCATGGTAATAATAAAGATGAAGTAGAGCTTAATAAAAGTAATATTTTACTAATAGGTCCTACCGGCTCTGGTAAAACATTGTTAGCTCAAACTCTTGCTCGTTTATTAGATGTTCCCTTTGCTATTGCGGATGCAACCACCTTAACCGAAGCAGGTTATGTGGGTGAAGATGTTGAAAGTATAGTGCTAAAGTTATTACAACAAGCTGATAACAATCCTGAAAAAGCAGAACGTGGAATTATCTACATTGATGAAATAGATAAAATTACCCGTAAATCTGAAAATCCATCTATTACCCGTGACGTTTCTGGTGAAGGGGTTCAACAAGCCTTACTAAAACTAGTAGAAGGTACAATTGCCAATGTTCCTCCACAAGGTGGTCGTAAGCATCCTAACCAAGAATTAATTCAAGTTGATACCTCTAAAATACTGTTTATTGTTGGCGGTGCTTTTGAAGGCTTGGGCGATATTATCGAACAACGTACTGAAAAAAATGTTGGAATCGGTTTTTCTGCAGCCGTAAAAACCAGTGATGAAAAAGACACTATTTCTGAAAAGTTTAAAAAAATTGAACCTGAAGATTTGGTTAAATTTGGCTTGATACCAGAGTTTGTAGGTCGCTTGCCTGTTATTGCTTCTTTAACCGAGCTAGATGAAAAAGCCTTAGTACAAATTCTAACCGAACCGAAAAATGCTTTAGTTAAGCAATTTCAAAAAATGTTTGAGCTTGAAGGAGTGGAACTTCAATTCAGAAAAGATGCCTTAACCGAAATAGCCAGTCTAGCGATTGAAAGAAAAACAGGTGCACGTGGTTTAAGGTCAATTTTGGAGCAAATCTTGCTTGATACAATGTATGACCTGCCTAGTGTCGATAATGTTGAAAAAGTAATGATTAACAAGGCAGTTATCAAGGGAACAAAAAAACCTATTTTAATGTATAAGGAAAAGCAGAAGAAAGCTTCTAGTTAATCCCAAATCCCTATTTAGGAATTGAAAATCATATGGATATTGATGATCAAATAGAATTTAAAACCAATGTGTTTGTTTTAGCTTTAAGAGATGTCGTGGTTTTCCCTGGCATGGTTGTACCTTTGTTTGTTGGCAGAAAAAAGTCAATGAATGCCCTCAATGCAGCAATGAAAGAGTCTAAACAAATTTTTTTGGTTTCACAAAAAGATGCCAAAAAAGAATCGCCTAAACAAGATGGATTGTACCAAGTCGGTGTGATGGCAAATATCCTCCAGCTTTTAAAATTACCCGATGGCACTTTAAAAGTATTGGTAGAAGGTGTTAAACGTTTTGAATTAGTTAGGCTTGAGGATAATGATAATTACCTTACCGGTGATATTCAGCTTTTGGTTACAGAAGAGCATGCAGGAACAGAGCAGCAAGCTTTAGTTAGAGCTATCCAAAAAAACTTTCAAGAATACGCTAATTTAAAAAAGAAAGTTCCTACTGAAGTTCAAAAAAGTGTCCAAAAAACACAAGATCCTAACCGTCTAGTCGATATAGTTTCAGCCAATATGAAGCTAAGCATTGAAGAAAAACAATCCTTGTTAGAAATGTTGCATATGTTTGATCGCCTAGAAAAACTGCTTAGTATTATTAATACCGAAATAGAGTTGTTAGAGTCAGAGCAAAGAATTAATGTTCGTGTTAAAAAGAAAATGGATCAAACCCAACGTAACTTCTACCTAAATACCAAGTTACAAGCCATTCATGAAGAGCTAGGCGGAGAAGCTGAAAGCGGTGTTACGGAGTTTGCTAAGTTTGCAGAGCGTATCGAAGCTGCTGGAATGCCTAAAGAGGCTAAAAAAATAGCTTTAGAAGAACTGACTAAATTTAAAAAAATGTCGCCACAATCTCCTGATGCAAATATTGTTAGAACCTATATTGAATGGATGGTTAGCATACCTTGGAAGAAAAAATCAAGGGTATCAAAAGACTTATATAAAGCCCAAGTTATTTTAGACAAGCAACATTACGGATTAGATAAAGTTAAGGAACGTATTGTTGAATATTTAGCTGTTCAAAAACGTGTTAATAAAATGAAAGGTCCTATTCTCTGTTTAGTAGGGCCGCCAGGAGTAGGGAAAACCTCTCTAGCTAGGTCTATTGCCGAAGCCACTAATAGAAAATATGTACGCATGTCATTAGGCGGAGTTCGAGACGAGGCCGAGATAAGAGGGCATAGAAAAACCTATCTAGGGGCAATGCCAGGTAGAATTTTACAAAAAATGAAAATAGCAGGTACCAAAAACCCATTATTTTTATTAGATGAAATTGACAAGATGTCACAAGATCATCGTGGAGACCCTGCTAGTGCTTTGCTTGAGGTGCTAGACCCAGAGCAAAACAAAGCTTTTAATGACCATTATTTAGAAGTGGATTATGACTTGTCTGATGTTATGTTTATCGCGACAGCCAACTCGATGGATATACCAGAAGCTTTGCTAGATAGAATGGAAATAATTAACTTGTCTGGTTACACAGAAAGTGAAAAAGAAAACATTGCTAGCAAGCATCTATTACCAAAAGAAATAAAAAATCATGGTTTAAAACCAAGTGAAATTATTTTTGATGATTCTGCCATCACCTCAATTATTCAAGACTACACAAGAGAGGCTGGAGTTAGGTTGTTAAGCCAAAAAATAGCCAAAGTATGCCGTCAATCGGTTAAACAATTGGTTATGAATGAGCTAGAAGCCCCTATTAAAGTATCACGTGATAATTTAGAAGACTATCTTGGTGTCGCACGTTATAGAATTGGCTTGGCTGATGAGAGAAATCAAATTGGGCAGGTTGCGGGGCTTGCGTGGACAAGAGTGGGTGGCGATCTGCTTAGAATAGAATCGACTGCCATGCCTGGTAAAGGCAAGCATAGTTCAACGGGGCAGTTAGGTTCTGTTATGCAAGAATCAACGCAAACAGCGATGAGTGTTATTCGTTCTCGTTCAGAACAATTAGGACTAGACAGTTCTTTTTATGAAAATAAAGATATTCACCTTCACTTTCCAGAAGGAGCTATTAAAAAAGATGGGCCTAGTGCTGGTATTGCTATTTGTACTACCATAGCATCTGTTTTAACGGGTATTCCTGTACGCTCTGAAGTTGCTATGACTGGCGAAATAACATTGCGTGGCGAAGTTCTTCCTATTGGCGGTTTAAAAGAAAAACTTTTAGCTGCCAAAAGAGGAGGAATTAAAACGGTATTAATTCCCTCTGAAAATGAGCGAGATCTGCTAGAAATAGAAGATGAAGTTAAAGAGGGGCTAGATATTCACCTCGTTAAATGGATTGATGAAGTCTTGTCGTTAGCATTAGAAACTGAACCGAAACCTTTAGATTTTGATAAAAATAATGAGGACGATGAAAGTGAAGAGGCTCACTCTAAAGAAAGTGCTTTAGTTAAGAATCAGCAGATAATT
>CAZZKU010000107.1:0-4405 GCA_964654635.1 uncultured Piscirickettsiaceae bacterium
TAGCATTAAATAAAAGAGTCAATTTAAAATCAGGTGGTTATTTAATTATTGACCAGACAGAGGCTATGACCACAGTAGATGTCAATACAGGTGGTTTTGTAGGGCATAAAAACTTAGAAGAAACCATTTTTAGAACAAATTTAGAAGCTACTAAAGCGATAGCTAGGCAGTTAAGGCTTCGTAACCTTGGCGGTATTATTATTCTTGATTTAATAGATATGGATAACCAAGAGCATAGAACGGCAGTATATTCGGCCTTACAAAAAGAGCTGTTGAAAGACAAGGTAAAGATGTCCATTTCAGCGATTTCTAACCTAGGCTTAATTGAAATGACAAGAAAAATAACCCGAGAAAGTTTAGAAAGAGTATTATGTGAACCTTGTGATGTTTGCCAAGGAAGGGGCAGTGTTAAAACCGCAGAAACCATTTCTTTTGAAGTGTTCAGGGAGATAACCAGGATGGCAAAACAATTTGAAGCAAAAAACTATCGTGTCATCGCTTCTGAATCAGTAGCTTCCTATATTTTAGACGAAGCTTCTAACCGAGTTGTAGATTTAGAAGTGTTTTTAAATAAAAATATCCGTTTTCAGGCTGAAAGTGGTTATTTTGTGGAGCAATTTGATGTGGTTATGTCGTAAAAAACTTTTTGTTCAAGAAGGTTGTAAATGATGCATCGACTGTACCAAGTCGCTTTAGTGCTATTGTTTTTGCTTGCCTTTTACCTCTTGAGCGTAAGAGTTGCGATTACTTGGGTTCAGTATTCTCCTGAAAAATTTTTCTCTTTTGTTGAGCAGGTAACCAATTCAACAATTGATGTGGATGACGTGTTAATTGATCAGTCATGGCTTGGGCTGGATGTTCAAATTCTAGGGCTGAAGTATGAAGATAAAGTTTTCAATATTGATGTAAGTAATGTTGAATTTGATTTTAATATTTTTTCTCCTTGGCTACCTTATATAAAATATGGAAATTATTTTAAAGCTGATCAAGCGCTTGTTTATAAAAAAGATACCTCTCACAAGATAAATCCCAAGGGTGGTTTTCTAATCTTTTCTCCAGAAAGCTGGCCCGTTCAAAAAATATGGAAGTCAATTAAAGTTTCTGACATTAATTTTCAGTATTATTCAGATCATCTTTATAGTTTTAATTTAAAGAAATTTCAGTCTTATGCAGGCATTAAATTAACTTTTGTAGGCTTGCTGGAGTTGGCTATTAATAAGCAAGCAAAAACAGAACTTCAGTTTAAAGGGAGCTTCTCTACCAATGTATGGAATTTACCAAAAAATGGAGAAATGTTTTTTACCACAATTAATCCATTAGAGTTAGATAGCTTGAAGCCATTTTTATCCACGGGAATCGTTAGCAATCTTCCTTCAGGTAAATTAACTTCGAACCTGAATTTAACTATAACCGATAATAGATTGTCTAATTTAACTATTGAAATGGAGGCTCTTGACTTATCTTGGTTGACTAAAGATGAGTTTTTACCTAAAAGCTTAGGTTTTTCTTTGAACTTAGATTCTGGTAAAAAACCTATTTATGATGCTAATGCTGAGTGGACTTTTGGTTTAAACAAAATTCATTTAGATGGTGAATATCTAGAAAGAGTATCTCCGATTCAGTTGGTTTTAAAAAATAAATCTTTAGTTACTCTTAGTTCAGAAAGTTTTGATATTTTTCAAGTTAAGCCGATCATGCAGTTGATAATAAAAGAAACGGATTACCAAGGCTTCGGTAGTAACTTATCGGAGCTTGTCCTTAAAGATTTTAAAGGGCAGTTTGATTTTAAAGCATCAGCTTTAGAGTTTGTTAAATTTGAAGTTCCAAAGCTTGTCTTACCCCAAAATAAAATGCTACCAGGCATTTCTGTTAACCGTCTTCAAGTTAATTACGAAAGAGAAGAAAAGGAGTTGATGGTTTTTTTACCGGAAGGTTTAATTATCAATGCCGATTACATTCATAACAAACCCATGGTCTTTGAGCTGGAAAACAAGCTAAGTATTAAGTTTGAAGAAGTTAGTGGTTTGTGGAATATTGGTAACAATAAGTTACTAATGAATAAAATTCCTTTGTCTATTAACGGAAAGGTTGGGAAAACGGGGTTTGTTGACTTAAATTTAAAGATAATTCCTGGTAATTTAAAAACAGTTAAAAAATATCTTCCCTACTCGTTAATGAGTGAAGAGTTGGAAACCTGGTTACAAGATGCTTTAGTGAGTGGTAACAATATAAAAGGACAATTAAATGTTCAAGGATTCTTGTCTGACTTTCCCTTTAATAATGGAAAAGGGAGCTTTGAATCTTTTGCCACTATCGATAATGCAGTTATTCAATTTCAGCCTGATTGGCCAGCACTGTCAGGGGTTTCTGCAAAAGTTGAGTTTACGCCGTTTGATTTAATAGTAACCTCAAAAAAAATAAATATAGGAGAAGCTATCGGTACCGATATAAAAGTATCAATTTTAAATTTAGACTCCAAGGATATTGCTATTGATATTCAAGGAAAAGTTAAGGCACAGGCTAGCAAGGCAATTGATTATTTACAAAAAATACCATCATTAAAGTTGTTAGATGTCGATGACTTTATAAAAGAAGATATTGTTGCAAAAGGTGATATTGTTATATCGCTTGATAAAATATGGGTTCCTGTTTATGGTTTTGGTAACCAACCACTAGAAGTTAAAGGAAGTGTGCAGTTAAAAAGTGTTGATTTGGTGGTTTTAGAAAAGCTAAACTTTTCACAATTAAAAGGCACCGTATATTTTAGCGAATCAGCTGTTAGAACTAAAAAAACCATTACAGGTTTTTTTGAGTCAGGCCCTCTTGGGTTAACAATAATGACTGAAAATGGAGTTGTCATATTAAACTCAAAAGGTGATGCTAAGTTAAAGTATAAACCACTGTCTGGAAACCTACCATGGGCAGCAAGCCTTGAGTTACCTTTAGCATCTACTCAAGGAGTACGCTTAATTGTAGACGGAGGATTGTCACAGATAAAAAGTAATTTACCCGAGCCTTTGAATGATTTTTCCAGTTTAAATGAGCAACACGTTCGCTTAGATTTACAGCTAACTAAAGACAGCTTAAGTACATCTGTAAAACTATCCAATCAATATTATGCTTATGTTAAATGGTCAGATTTAAAAAACCGACCAAATACCATTAGACTAACAACATCCTATCAAGAGAGTAAGGATAACGTGGTTTGGCCAGAAGGAATTTACCTAAGCGGGAAGGTAGGAGTGTTAGATGCGGATGGTTGGCTAGATATTTTATCAGGCTCTCTTGCAAAGACACCCGCTAGTACAACAGAAAATAACCAATGGATTGCATCGGATATCTCTATAAAAAAACTTAAGCTGTTTAATCATGAATTAAATAATATTGAGGCCAACTGGCAAGTGTTTGAGAAAGACGGTAGAGACACAATAGCTTTAAATGTTAGCTCCTCAGAGCTAGAGTTCACTTCCATAAAAAATCAAAACTATCAAGTGAATATCACAAAGCTACATTTGCCAGAGGTGAATGTAGAATCTGATCAACCATGCAAAGTATTTGAGTTAGATAGCATCTTACCCGAAGTAAAATTAACGGGATCAAATGTTAAAGTGGGGTCGAGAAAAATACCAGATTTCTCCCTCCACTTAAAAGATAGTAGTAAAGAGATTAGCATAAAAAACTTTCGGGTATCTTTGCCAGGAAAAGGGAGTTTAACAGGGAGTTATTTCTTCGATAAAAGTGAAAAAATCAGTCGTTTAAATACCGATATTAGAGCCAAAGAAATAAAACCAATTTTAGATTTTATTGGCGTCCATAAAGGAATTAGGGGAAAAGATTTAAGTATCAAGTCCGCACTATCCTGGAAAGGGTTTATTAATTGTTACTCCCCATTAAGGCTAAAAGGACAAATCGATTTTTCATTAGGGCAAGGAGTGATTAAAGATGCAGAGCCAGGTATAGCAAGGGTGTTAGGTTTGCTAAGTATTGAATCACTGGCAAGGCGTTTAAATTTAGACGTAACTGATGTAACCAATGCCGGTTTAGCGTTTGATAGCATTCAAGGAAACGGGTATTTTAACCGAGGTATTTTTAGTTTAGAAAAGTTAAACCTAGAAGCACCCGCTGTGGAAGCGGCTGTTTTTGGAGAAATTAACTTAATTCAAGAAGAATTAAGATTGCAAGCAGAGTTAACCCCCGCAATAGGAAGCGTGTTACCAGCAGTCGCAATTATAAGCGGAGTAGCAACGCCAATAGCCGGTTTAACCGCCTATGCTTTTTTACGAGCTATACCCATGATAAACGAAGACCTAATCACCTATAGCTATGATGTAAGAGGGACTTTTGAAGCCCCAATACTTAAATCTAAAGGAGCAAGTTTGGATATACTTAAAGGTCATGTTTTTGA
>CAZZKU010000108.1:0-4402 GCA_964654635.1 uncultured Piscirickettsiaceae bacterium
TGCTAAACCAATTGCTAAACCGGCGGCAGCAATTAATGCAATAAAGGAGGTATCAATTCCTAACTGACTTAGTGCGGCAATAATGAGAATAAATATCATTAAGGTTGTAGTAATTGACTGAATAAAGTCTAATAGAATGGGGTCTGTTTTCGCCTTTTCTAGTGCTTTGGGAAAGAATCTTTTTTATTATTTTTACAACCCATCTACCGATAACAAATATAGCGATGGCAATGGCGATGTTAACAATGTGTGGTAAGTACATGAGAGTTAAAAAGAGCAATTAAATCTAAGTTTTCCATGGACATTTCCTGTTAGTTTATTTTTTAAAATTGTAAATTTTTGAGGATTATAACGTTAAATGATAATGTTTTTTATTTAATTTAAATTTAAGGGGTTGTAATATCAAACTTGACTAAACAAGGAGGTGTTTTAACGCCTTTAAAAGGGTCAAACAAGGGCAATCCTTGTTGGTATTTAAACGGCACTTCGCCTTGAATAAGTTCTAGTAAATATTGTTCTGCTTTGGGGGTAATGCTAAAAGTATTTTTATTGATGTAATCTGTTGGTACAGTCTTGTCTAGGTTGGCAACTTCTGATATTTTAATGGTCTTGAAACGCCACTTAAATGGTGAGCTACTGGTTTTTTCTATAATAGGAATACAGCCGTGTTGTTGGTTTTTAGCAGCAATAACCGCCGATGTTCCTGCCTGATACGCCATTTCCCAGTCGGTTTTGGAGACAAAGTGGCTGGCTGACCTTTGTAGATAATCTGGTACGATAGTGTGGGTTTTAACCTTAAATTTTTCAGCAACCATTCCTGCTAGGGTGTTACCTGCTCCGCCTAATTGTGTAAAGTTTTTAGTTTGCGTATGTTCTATATTTTCTATTGAGATAAACTCGCCACTGGGGCAGCGAAGACCCTCTGATACCACACAAACACAATAGCCTTTTTCTTTAATTAATTTTGCAACTTGTTTGGTAAATTTGTCATGGTTAAATTCCATTTCAGCGGTCATAATCATTAATGGAGTTTCTGGTAAAACTTGCTTGACTAAACCTCCTGCTAACGCTAACCAACCTGCATTTCGTCCCATGGTTTCCATGACTAAAAATTTAGTAGAGGTTTTATACATGGAATGAATGTCCATTACTGCCTCTGCCAAGCTGGCGGCTATGTATTTTGCCGCACTACCAAAACCTGGGCTACAGTGTGAAATGGCTAGGTCGTTGTCAATAGTTTTGGCAACGCCGATACAGATAATAGGGTGACCTTGTTGGGTGCAGTAGTCGGCTACTTTTTGGGCGGTTAGCATTGAACCATTGCCACCATTGTAAAAAAAATAACCTATGTCGTAGGCTTTAAATACGCTTAATACTCTTGCATATTGTGCGGGATTGTCTTCAATGGGGTCTAAGTCAAATCGGCAAGCTTCAAAGGCGGCTCCAGGTAAAGACTTTAGTTTGTTGAGTTCGGTTTGTGCGGTGGCATCAATATCAATTAAGTTTTCTTCTAAGACACCCAAAACACCATTAATAGCTGCATAGGTTTTACCAAAAATTTCAGGGTGTTTTTTTATTTCTGCAAACACGCCAAAGGCACTCATATTAATTACTGCCGTAACGCCACCAGCTTGAGCATAAATTACATTTTTAGACATGGTTATTTGTTTTCTTTTTTAATGAGAGAAAAGGGTCGGCAGAAATAACTTGTTTGCCATTTAAAAATTCTTGGAAAGGCTTAGCTATTAATAGTTTTTTCCAACCTATTAAATATTCTGTGCTTGAGTTACGAATAATATCCACTAACTGTTGTTTTTTTATCAAGTTTGCTTGGTTAATGCCATAGTCAATGTAAACCTGTTGGGCTATTGCTTGACCAATTTGAATAAAAACCTCTTCTTGCGAAGTTGTTGGTTTGGTTTTTTGCGTTTTAGCAGGCCAGCTTTCGGGGGTTAAAAAAACCTCATCAATTAGTTTTAGCCATTCGTCGCCAAATTCTTTAACACTGGAATGTTTAATATTAGGTACATTGTATAGTGCTTGGATAGTTTGAGGCGGACGCTTGGCAATGGCAATAATCGCGTCATCAGACAGGATCCACTTGCGGGGTTTGTTGTGTTCTATCGCATAAACTTCGCGCCATTGTGCCAGTGTATTAACAATAGCTTGTTGTTTAGGCACTAAGGTTTTGGCTTGTTTAATACGTTCGCCAGCCTTGTTTATGTCTATTTGGTAATGTTTGGGGTTTAATAGGTCGGCAAAATCTTCTAACAAAGCTTGCTGTTGTTCTTGGTTTAGCGACTGGTTTATTTTCTGGTATAAAGGGGCGAGGTTTTTAACATCGTTAAAGGCATATTCAAGTTGTTGTTTGGTTAATGGGCGTTGGTTCCAATCGGTGCGAGTTTGGTCTTTGGGAATTTGAATGTTTAATTCTTTATCCAATACCCTAGACAAGCCTGCTAAGTTACCATGCCCTAAAAAAAGGGCGGCAATCTGGGTATCAAAAATTGATACAGGCATTCGTTTGGCAACTTGGTACAATACTTCTATATCTTGCCGAGCGGCGTGAAATACTTTTAATATGTTTTTATCGGTTAACAGTTGCCACAAGCATTCTAAGTTTGGAATAGCAATAGGGTCAATAATTGCCGCTTCACCTTGTTCCGATTGAATTTGAATAAGGCTTAGTTCGGCAAAAAAAGTATTGGTTCTCATAAATTCAGTATCAATGGCAATCCAGCGAGCATCTTGAGAAATTTGTTGGCAAAAATTAGCCAACGCTAATTCGGTATTGATATATAAATAAGACATTCGCAAAGTGTATAGGTTTGCGAATATTTGAGCAAGTTAAATCGGAGATTGTGAGTTGAAAATTCATATTTTAGGTATAGCAGGTACTTTCATGGGCGGTATTGCCCAGTTAGCAAAAGCGATGGGTTATAAAGTAACAGGGGCAGATAAAGCCATTTACCCACCAATGAGTAGCCAGTTAGAAAGTGCAGGAATACCGGTTTCTAGCTATGATAACGACCAATTTTTAGCAACAGAACTTGATTATGTCGTTATCGGCAACGCATTAAGCCGTGGACATTCGGCGGTTGAAAAAACTTTAAATAAACATCAGTCTTATACTTCAGGGCCACAGTGGCTGGCTGAAAATGTACTAAAAGATAGGTGGGTAGTGGCAGTGGCAGGCACACATGGTAAGACAACCACCGCTTCGATGATTGCTTGGATTTTAGAATATGCCGACTTGAACCCTGGGTTTTTAATTGGTGGTGTGCCAGCGAATTTTGGGGTGTCGGCTCGTTTAGGGGAGTCACCATTTTTTGTAGTAGAAGCCGATGAATACGATACTGCTTTTTTTGATAAACGCTCTAAATTCGTCCATTACCGACCGAGAACCTGTGTGTTAAATAATTTAGAATTTGACCATGCCGATATTTTTGATGATTTAGCGGCTATCCAAAAACAGTTTCATCATCTAGTCAGAACCGTGCCTGGAAATGGTTTAATTGTAATGCCAGCTGAAGATACTAATTTGCAAGAAGTGTTGCATAAAGGTTGTTGGACACCCGTAGAAACACATGGCAAACAAAACAAAAATAGTGAATCCCAACAGTGGCAATACCAGCTATTAAAAGCAGACGGTACAGAGTTTGAGGTTACTTTTAAAAGTATAGTTCGTGGCAAAGTAAGTTGGAGTATGAGCGGTGAACACTCGGTAGCCAATGCGTTAAGTGCCATTGCCGCCGCACAACATTGTGGTGTAACAGTGGAGGTTGCTATTGAAGCATTGTGTAAATTTGCTGGTGTAGCTCGTCGTATGTCTTTAGTGGGCGTTACCGATAAAAACATTACTATTTATGATGATTTTGCCCACCACCCAACCGCAATTAAAACCACTTTAGCTGGAGTAGCTAAACAGTTAGCAACTAAGAAAGGTCGTTTAATTGCAGTGTTTGAACCCAGATCAAACACCATGCGAATGGGGATTCATAAGCAAACTTTACCCGCCGCCTTTGATGATGCCGACGAAGTATTTGCATTTGTTGACCCTAGTTGGGATTGGACATTGGCAGCAGAAAACTTTAAGAAAAAAATAAAAGTTGCCAACACCTACCAAGATTTGCTCGCATTATTACAAATTAATTTAAAAGAAAATGACACCGTGGTAATTATGTCTAATGGTGCTTTTGGCGGAATCCACCAAAAGTTGTTAAGAGCTTTAGAGAAAGGTGGTCTTGGATAGTCGCTACAGTTCCAATTCCAATTTATTGGTACTGTAATTATGCACTAAAGACTGAATAATGCTCTGATATGAGATGCCGATATCATTGGCTCTTTGCTTGATAAAGTCTAGGTCAGACCGTTTTAAATTAATACTGATTTGCTTTTTTTT
>CAZZKU010000109.1:0-4400 GCA_964654635.1 uncultured Piscirickettsiaceae bacterium
GCGGCTTGGTGGTCTAGGTGTTTGGATTTATCTTTTTGTTGTAAAGCCCTGTTTTCTGCTTCTACCGAGCTTAACTGTTCTTCAATATAAAAAACAGGGCGGTTATAGCGTCCGCTTAAACGTTGCCCAAATTTTCTAGCAGGCTGGGTTAGAGCTTGTTCTTCACCATTTAATCGCATCGGCAAGCCGACTACAATTGCTACGGGTTGCCAGCTTTCAAATAGTTGGCTGATATATTGCCAGTCTGGTTTGCCATCTTTGCTGTTAACAATAGTTTCAGCAGAGGCGGTTTGGGTAATGGTTTGCCCAATAGCTACGCCTATACGTTTTAAGCCGAAATCAAAACCAATTATTACGCCAACAGGACTGTTTTTTTTAACAGTCATAACCTGCTTCCATGCTTAAAAACTCTGGCGAAATACCTAAGGTTTGTAGCGAAACTAACCACATTTCATCAATTTTAACATCAAATATTAACGATTCGTTATAGGGAATACTCAGCCAACTGTTTTCTTGAATTTCTTTGGCGAGTTGCCCTTTTTCCCAGCCAGCAAACCCTAAGGCAGCAATAAATTTATCAGGCCCTTTGTTTTGACCAATGGCTTGTAATAAATCATCAGAAACAGTCATCGCTAAACCATCTTTTAAGGATAGTGATTTTTGCCAAATCGCTTCTCCTTTGTGTAACAAAAAACCATGTTCCATATCAACAGGTCCGCCCATCAATACTCGTTGTTGGGCAATTTGGGGAGTTATTTGTTTGTTGATATTAAAGTGAGAAAGCAGCTGTTCAACATCTAATTTATGGGGTAGGTTTAGCACCAAACCCATAGAACCATGCTCGTTGTCTTCAACTATATAAATAACGGTTTTTTCAAACCAGCTATTATCTAAGCTAGGCATGGCAATAAGAATTTGGTGTTCAAAAGAAGTTAATTGTGTCATGTCTTAATTATACCCCAAATCTCTACTCTAAAAGACTGATGAAGTTGCTTTGTTTGATTATTGTGCCATCTTGTTGGATTATCATTATTTCGCTAATGCCCATTTGTTGAGCAATGGCTTGCCAGTTTTTTTGCCCTGCTATTAAAATAGCGGTGGCAGCAGAATCGGCAATAATTGCATCTTGGTGTAATACCGTTACTGAAGAAAAACTGTCAGCGGGTTGAGCTGTTTTAGGGTTTATTAGGTGTGAATAACGCTTTCCTTGCCAATTAAAATAACGTTGGTAAGTGCCAGAAGTTACTATGCTGATATTGGCAGGTAAGTTTGCCACGGCTATTATTTTGTCTGCTTGAAATGGTGATTGAATGCCAATTTTCCAGCGAGAAAATTTGCTATCAGCCAAAGGCTTTAGCCCTAGGGTTTGCATATCGCCACCAATGTTGACTATGGCGTGTTTAATATTATGTTTTTTAAGTATATTTATAGCTTTGTTTAACGCCAGTCCTTTAGCATTGGCTCCAAAGTCTAGGCTAACGGCAGAATTTGCAGAGCTAAGTAAATTGTCGTCAAATTGAATATCTAAAATACTAGCAGGGTTTGTTAGCCAAGAAGATAGCTGTTGTTGGCTAGGAAGAGGGCCTTGCCAGTCTTTAGAATGGAACGACCATAGGCGAATTAATTGTCCAATACCTGGGTCAAAGTAGCCATTAGATTGCTTGCTGAGTAATTGTGATTTTTGAATAAATTGTTTGGTTTCATCATCAACGACAATGCTTTGTTGTTTGGCAATAGCTTGATTTATTTGATACAGATTGCCATCTTTATCCCAAGCATGCCATTGTTTATGTAGCTGGTGAAAGGTTTGTTCTATTTCGTTAATGGCTTGGTTTGCTTGTAATTCATTATTTGGGTTGACTGTTGCAAAGCGAATGTCGATATTAACAATCGTGCCAAAAACAAAAATATTTTGTTTGAAGGAGGAGGGTTTTGATGCTTGTTCGCAACCAGTTAGGCTTATTAACAAGCTGGCTGCAAAGAAGGCAAAAATTATCTTTTTAAGATAGGGTTTCAAGATGCTCAAATAAAATACCTGCAATATTTAAGTTGTATTGATTATCTAATTCACGCAGGCAAGTTGGGCTGGTTACATTAATTTCGGTAATGTAATTGCCAATCACATCTAAACCAACAAAGTGCAAGCCTTTTGCTTGTAAGGTAGGTTTAATTTGTTCGCATAGCCAGTAGTCTCGCTCGGTTAAGGCAATACCCACGCCAGTTCCACCAGCGGCAATGTTACCCCTGTTTTCACCCTTGGCAGGAATGCGTGCTAGAGCATAGGGAATTGGCTCGCCATTAATAAGCAAAATTCGCCTGTCACCTTGCTTTATTTCGGGCAAAAATACCTGTGCCATGATGTGGTGTTTGCCATAGTCGGTCATGGTTTCTAAAATAACATTGGTGTTAGTGTCGCCCTGTTTTACTCTAAAGATAGATGCTCCACCCATTGCATCTAGGGGCTTTAATATGACATCTTGTTGCTCTTGAATAAAAGCTTTTATTTTTTCTGCATTGGCACTGACTAATGTACTGGGAATACATTGAGGAAACCAACTGGCAAATAATTTTTCATTGGCATCACGCAATGTTTGTGGTTTGTTGACCACAATAGCACCTTCTGCTTCTGCCAGTTCTAAAAAATGAGTGCTGTATAAATAATCACTATTAAAGGGTGGGTCTTGACGAATAAATATAATGTCTAACTCGCCAAGTGGCGTTAAGCTAGTTGCCCCAAAACCATAATATTGCGAGCTGGTATCTTCGTAGGATCTATCCCAAAGTTTTATTTCGGCAACATTGGCAAAAGGCCGTCCGTTTTCTAAAAAAATATCTTCGGGTTGTAGGTAAACCACCTTATGCCCACGGCGTTGTGCTTCGAGCATAATTGCAAAAGAGGTGTCTTTGTAAGGCTTGATATTTTCAATAGGATCCATCACCATGCCAATGGTTAAGTTTTTACTCATGGTTTTAATTTCCTAAATTTGATCGCCAGTTTTTTTAATCAGTTTTGCATCATGAATTTCTCTAGCTGCTGCTAATAAAGCCAAACGAGCCACCACACCAAAGGCATAAAAGCGATTGGGGGCAGCGTCGCATTCTTGTTCTTTATCTGGGTTGGCAGGCGAAGTTTCAAACGACAAAGGTTCAAAGTGCATACCAGGAGAATTTAAATTATCGGTTGCTGTTTTACCTGTATGAACACGATAAAAACCACCTACAACCTGGTTGTGAATCATATAAACCACGGGTTCGGCAACCGCTCCTTCCCAAGTTTCGTGGGTGTAAACCCCTTCTTGCACAATCATTTGTTCGGCAACTAACCCTTCTTTGGATGAAGACATTTTATTACGCTGTTTGCGGTTCATATTCAACACATCTTCGGCAGCATCTACCGATACAATGGCCATGCCGTAAGTACCGCTATCTGATTTTACAATCACAAAAGGTTTGCATGAAATATCGTGGGTCTCATAATAGTTTTTAGTGGAGTCTAACACTTCTTGTACCGTTTTAGACAATCCCTCTAAGCCGATTCTTTCTTTGTAGTTTATTGGGCCACATTGACGAGAAAGAGGGCTGATTAACCAAGGGTCTATGTCAATAATTTCGGCAAATTGTTCCGCTACTTTTTGGTAGTGAGTAAAGTGGTGCGTTTTATAACGATCGCCCCAACCTAATTCCATGGGAGGCAGTAAAGTTTGCTCAATGCCCTCTAAAATTTCTGGACGACCAGCAGATAAATCGTTATTGAGCAATACCGCACAAGGAAAAAAATCATCCACGCCCACACGGTCATTTTTTCGGACAATTGGCTTTAAGGTTAGTTTGTTGCCTGATGGTAATTCAATGGTGGTGCTTTCGGTTATTTCAGGGTTTAAGCTAGCAATCTGCACTTCATAGCCAGCCAAAGTAACAATCTCTTTCAAGGCAAATAAGCTTTCAAAATAGAACATATTGCGAGTATGGTTTTCAGGAATAATCAATACGCCATCGGCAACAGGACAGGCTTGAGTAACCGCACTTTGTGCCGCTTGGACAGCCAAAGGTTTTAAGTCGGAATGAATGTTGTTAAAACCAGCTGGAAATAAATTCATGTCCACAGGAGCCAGTTTATAACCCGCATTGCGTAAATCAACCGAACCATAAAATGGGGCAGGAGTTTCTTTAAATTGTTTTCTAAACCAAGATTCAATTTCTGCTTGGTTGGTTAAAAACTTTTCTTCTAGTGTATGAAGAGGGCCTGATGATGAGGTTTGTAAATTCGGAACATTTTTTGAGCTCATATATAAATTATCTCTAAGCATTAAAATTAATGAGCCTATTATAGCCCTAAAGCAAGGTTTGAATAACGAAACATTAAATTCAAGTCTGACCCTAGTTTAGATTATGTATTTGGA
>CAZZKU010000110.1:0-4379 GCA_964654635.1 uncultured Piscirickettsiaceae bacterium
TACTATAAATCCGTGATAAAGATTTCTCTAACTAACATGGTGGCATAGCTGCCTGCTGGTAGGCTGAATTTAAGTCGTAAGCAGTCATTTTTCCAGTGCCAGTTCATATCGTGTGGTACGACTCGCAAGGCGCGCCTTTCTTGCTTTAAGCCCAGTTTAGCCAAACCTTCTGTCCAGATCGGGTGCTGTGCAAAAATAGTGTTTTCTAGTTTAGCAACGCTTAATTTAGTTGCCAAATTGCCTTTACCAAATAAAGCACCTGTTGGGTGAATGTCTAACTCGTCTAGTCTTGCAATCAGCTTTACATCACCATCATCGACAAACCATTTTTGTGAACCTGCTAGTTGAAAGGCATCGCCTGCTTTATATTTGTTCCAGCTTCCTTCTGCTATTCTTTGGCTTAAAATTTCATTAAACATCCAAGAACGGGCGGCAGAAATATACATGGTTTTTTGGTGTCTTTTCGGGCGTGTTTCGCCTTTAAAAAAGGCACTGGCTTTTGGTAGGTTTTCTGCCTCAATACCAAAACGCTGTTCACCAAAATAGTTGGCAAAGCCTTGTTGTTTTACTTGGTTTAAACTTAATTCAATTCGCCTTTTATCGCCTTTAACTTCGGTTAAATTAAGCTCGAAACGATTGCCCGATAAACCACCTGTTTGTAGTTTTTTGTGGTGACGAATGGTTTTTAAAACTTGAACGCCCTGTATATTTAATTTTGAAAAATCGGGCGTTTTTAAACCTGGTAAATGGCAACTCATCCATTGGTAGGTGACTGCTTGCTTGTCTTTTTTACCTGCTACGCCCATCTGGGCATTGGTTACGCCACAAAATTTGGCAATTTGTTTGGCGACCCATTCAGAGTTTTGGTTAATTTTTTTGACCCAGCACCAAACATGTTCACCTTCTCCCGATAGAGAATAGGCAATGGTTTCAGTGACAATAAAGTCTTCAGGAATGGTTTTTAGTAATGCCGAAGCACTCGGCGTTGAGTAAGCATGCTGAAAAGGGAAGAGTGTAGATGCAGGCATATTTAAAGACCTTACAGGTCTTTAAATAAGGCTTCAGCCATAGGAAGTTCCTTGCCTTCTGGTTTGTTTGCAAACACTTTAATGAGTAGTTGATTAATATTACCAGGAACAACGTGGGTCTGAATCATGTCCCTAGCACCAACTGGCGAAGAGGCGTTGATGTAACTATAAATATTACGTAATTGGCATTTAGAGTCTAAAGGTGGCAAGGTGTTTGAGCCTTGTACCTTATAGCCTTGATGGGTCAGAATAGTAACTTCATGGTAGTATTCTCTGCTTAAAGGCTCTTTAAAACAAATCTCTAACAAGCGGTTAAAATTCCCAGACCTGTCCTTTTTATTGTCAATGACCTGTGCAGACACAATGGTTACCGGTGGTTTTTCACAACCTGTTGTTAAAAAAATCAAACTCATTAAAGAAAATAATGTAAATAGCTTTTTCATTTTAACCTACCTGTTTTTAGTTTTAAGGTTGTTGTATTCCAGAAATCTGCCAATCACCCTCGCCAATCGCCAAGCGTCTAATGTGCCAAATTTCGTTAAAAGAATGGGCTACGCCACCTTTTTCTTCGATAATAAAGCCACTAAAGCGGATACTGACTACTAGATAATCGGCATCAATTGCCGCATCAACCAGCTCTACATTTAATTCATCTATTTCGGTATGATTTTCACCAGCTTGCATGGTTGCCATTTCGCTAGACAATGCAGAAAATAACTCGGCTGAACAATAGCTTTCTATTTCTGATACATCCGCTGCATCCCAGGCTTTTTGTACCGCGACAAAGTGCGATTTTGCATTGGTTATAAAACCAGCTTCATCAAACCAGCTAGGTAATTGCTCAATACTTTGTGCTTCTTCAGAAAGAGCTGAACCAAAAATTGAACCCGAACTCGTTTGCTGTTTTGGAGCGGGTTGTTGGTAAACTTCTCGTTTTTGGTGGTCGTCCTGCAATATTTTATCTGAACTATGCTCGTGACCTGCTATAGATGGTTGTTGGCGACGACGGGTAAATAACTTAAATAGCACAAAGGCGATTCCGCCGATAATTAAAATATCTAATATTTGAATCCCAGCAAAACCATCACCAAAAATCATAGCGGCTAATAAACCACCTGCGGCTAAACCTGCTAAAGGACCTAACCAACGAGAGGCACCACTTTTTGCTGCCACTGTACCAGCTCCGCCAGCAACACCAGCTGCTCCTGCCGTGCCAGTGGATTTCTCTGCGGTTTCTTTGCTTGGTTTGGCGGCTGGTTTTTGGTTGTATTGCTTAGGGGGAACTTGTTTAGAATAACCAAAACTTTTTCCACCACCAAATCGTTTAGCATCGGCTACTTGTGAAAATACTGAGAATGTAACCAGCGTTAAAAGTATAATAAATATCTTTTTCATAAAACCTTTCTAATATCTCTTTTTAAACTTACGTTTTTAAATTAACTTGGGAAAGGATAACAGTTATTCGATTTTTTTGCACAAGGATTTCATGCACTCTTTAAATGATAGACAACTTAAAGCCGTATTACATACCGATACGCCGATATTAGTATTAGCAGGAGCGGGTTCTGGTAAAACAAGAGTGATTACTGAAAAAATTGCCTACTTAATTAGAAAGTTAGACATTAGGCCTTTTAATATCTATGCCCTGACCTTTACCAATAAATCAGCCAAAGAGATGAAGGAGCGGGTTTCCAAACTATTAAAAAATGAAAATACTAAAGGCATAAATGTTTCTACCTTTCATAATCTAGGGCTTAACATTCTTCGTCAAGAACATACCACTTTAGGCTACAAGTCTAACTTCACCATTATGGACAGTTCGGACACTAAGCAAATAATTAAAGATTTGTTAAAAAAACAAAACATAGAAGACGATGCGCTAGACAATGCCCAGTGGGATATTTCTAGTTGGAAAAATGCACAAACCAGCCCTGAGCAAGCTTTAAGCGAAGCCGAAAACCAACTTGACCAAACCAGGGCGGTTTTATACGATTTATACGAAAAACAGCTAAAAGCCTATAACGCAATGGATTTTGATGACTTAATCGGGCTACCCGTTAAGTTATTTAATGAACACCCAGAGATACTGACTAAATGGCAAAATAAAGTGCGTTATTTATTGGTAGATGAGTATCAAGACACCAATGCCGCCCAGTATGCTCTAGTCAAACATTTGGTAGGCATTGAAGCACGATTTACCGTGGTTGGCGATGATGACCAATCTATTTATGCTTGGCGTGGGGCGCAACCTGAAAACCTGAACCTGTTAAAAGAAGATTACCCTAACTTAGAAATTATTAAGCTCGAACAAAACTATCGTTCTTCTAACCGAATATTACAAGCGGCTAACCAATTAATTTCCAACAACCCGCACATTTTTGAAAAAAAACTTTGGTCTGAAATGGGCATGGGAGATATGCTTCGTGTCTTGGCTTGTAATGATGAAAACCATGAAGCTGAACGAGTCATTTCTGAAATTATTGTCCATAAGTTTAAACACCGCACCCAGTTTAAAGATTACGCTATATTATATAGAGGAAATTTTCAGGCTCGTTTATTTGAACGGGCTTTGCGTGAGCAAAATTTGCCTTACAAAATATCTGGCGGACAATCTTTTTTTGAAAAAGCCGAAATAAAAGATGTCATGTCCTACTTAAAATTAATTGTAAACCCTGATGATGATGCCGCTTTTTTAAGAATAGTAAACACCCCGCGCCGAGAAATAGGGGCAGCCACTCTAACCAAATTAGCTGGCTATGCCACTAAACGCGACATTAGCCTATTTGATGCTACCCAAGAACTGGGCTTAAGCACTATCTTAGATGGCAAAGCCTTGGCAAGAGTTGAATATTTTGGACAGCTATTATTAGGCTGGGCAAAAGAGGCGGATGAACTTGAAGGCACGGCAGTTATTTCTTTTATCCGTCAATTGATTGAAAAAGTAGATTATGACGGCTGGCTACAAGAAACTTCTGCCACACCTAGCCAAGCAGAAAAACGAATTGAACAGGTGCGCGATTTATTTTTGTGGATAGAGCGGATTATAGATAAAGCCAAAAATGAAGATGGCGATGAACTAAAGCTAGATAAAATAGTGTCCTACATGACCCTAATGGATATGATGGAACGCAATGAAGAAGAAGGCGAGCAAAACCAAGTCTCCTTAATGACCTTACATGCATCTAAAGGGCTAGAGTTTCCGCACGTTTTTTTAATCGGCATGGAAGAAGAGCTGCTACCACATAGGCAAAACCTAGAATCACCTGGTTTAGAAGAAGAGCGCCGTTTAGCCTATGTAGGCATTACCCGCGCAAAACGCAGTTTAACTATGAGCTATGCCAAAAAACGCCG
>CAZZKU010000111.1:0-4357 GCA_964654635.1 uncultured Piscirickettsiaceae bacterium
CTTGTTGGGTAGTTACCTCGGGCTATTAACCCTCCATCTATGGTTAGAACAGATCCGCTCATCCAAGCGGTTGCGTCCGACAATAAATAGGCGGTTGCCATTCCCATATCTTCTACCGTGCCATAACGCCCTATTGGCATAGCCGATTGCCATTTTTTTTGCATATCGGGTTGGTTTAAAATGTCCTTCGTTCTTTCTACTGGCACGACACCTGGTGCAAGACTATTGACCCTTATTCCATGCTGACCCCATTCGATGGCATGAACTTTGGTTATTGTATCTAAGGCGGCTTTAGAGGCGGCGTAGGCGGCAAACCACTCGCAGGTTTCTTGCCCGTGAATACTGCTATTATTTACGATTACTCCTGCTTGATTGGCATCAATACAATGTTGGGCAAATAAAGTACTAATTAAATAAGGGGCTTGCAGATTAACGGTTAAAGTATGGTTGAATTGTTCGCCAGCTAGGTCTTTTAAGCTTAACGACTTGGTTATTACTCCCGCATTATTGACCACTCCATCCAAACCATTGAAGCAGGATATAGACTTGGCAAAAAAATCTTTTATGCTGGCTAAATTTGCAAAATCACACGGTACTATTTTGGCTTTAGCTTCTAGCTTCTCAACGGTGTCTAAGGTCTGCTCAACACCTGCTTTATTCTGATTATAGTGTAAAACCAAATCACAACCTGCTTGTGCTAACACGCTTGCCATGCCTGCACCAATGCCACTAGATGCTCCGGTAATTAGAATACGCTTGCCTTTTAAATCTGGGAAATTTGGTTGCATTTTATAACTCCTTTAGAACTTTAACTATTTTTAAATGTGCATCTATACTCGCTTGTTTTCTTATGTTTTCTGATGCTTTAATATTACTATCTAATAACCAATTTGCTATTTTGCCTGCTAGTCGCTCTGCTGTTAAGTCTATTTGTTGAATTATCTCGCCGCCACCCATAGCGACCAGTGCCTGTGCATTAGCGGTTTGATGGTCATCTACCGCATAAGGGTAAGGAACCATAATAGCAGGTCGGGCGGCTGCCATTAGTTCTGAAACGGTTAAGGCTCCTGAACGGCAAATGACTAAATCGGCATGTTGGTAAGCTTCAATCATGTTATCAATAAAAGGAACTATCTTAATATTTTCTTGTTCAAGCAAGCCTGCTTGCTGATAAAAACTTTCGGCTTCGGTTAAAGTTTTGACACCTGTTTGGTGTAATACGGAAAAATTTAGTTTTTTATTTAACAAGGACAGTGCCAAAGGCAGAGTTTTATTTAACGCCAAAGCACCTCGGCTACCGCCTAGAATTAAAATATTAAAGGGTTGGTTTTTTGGTGCGGTTAAAACAGCTATATCTTGTAACCCTGCTCGAACAGGGTTGCCAATTTGTAATAGGTTTTTGCTGGTTATTTTATCTTGTGGAAAAGCCGTAATTACTAAATTAGCAATCTTGGCTAATAACTTATTGGTTAAACCAGGTATAGCATTTTGTTCATGTATTGCTAATTTAATGCCTAAAGATTTGGTAGCTAAGCCGCCTGGCCCACAGACAAAACCGCCCATGCCTAATACTAAGTCTGGCTGTTCTTTTTTGATTATTTTTCTGGCTTGAAAAAATGCTTTCAATATATTCAAAGGGGCGAATAACCAACCTTTTAATCCATTGCCTCGTAAACCTTTAATGGAAATAGTTGCAAAGGGAATGTTCGCTTGCATCACCCATTCTTTTTCCATACCGCCTTCTGTGCCTAACCAACAAGTTTCAATATTTTGCTTTTTGAATTCTTCTGCTAAGGCTATTCCAGGGAAGACATGCCCGCCCGTTCCACCTGCCATAATCATTATTTTTTTCACTCTGATTTTTCCTCTTCGCGAACATGACGAGTTTCATAATCGACCCTTAAAACAAAGGCTACCGCAATCATCAACATCAATAAACTAGAACCCCCATAACTCATAAAGGGCAAGGTTAAGCCCTTCGTTGGCAGTAGTCCTAAATTGACACCCATGTTAATGATGGTCTGGAGAATAATCCAAATACCGACTCCATAGGCAATTAATCCACCAAAAAACTGGGATTTATTAAAGGCTTTTCTGCCTATTCTGAAACAACGATAAAGTATAAATAAATATAAGACGACTAATAAAAATATCCCAATTAAACCAAATTCTTCGGCAAATATAGAGAATAAAAAATCAGTATGTGCATCTGGTAAATACAGTAGTTTTTGTACTGATTCGCCCATACCAACCCCAAACCACTCTCCTCTCCCGCTGGCGATGAGTGCTTGAGTTAATTGGTATCCCTTGCCAAAAGGATCTGCCCAGGGGTCTAAATAACTAGTGATTCTGGATATTCTATAAGGAGAAATAATCATCATCATTACCAACAAAGAAGCCATTGGAAAAACCGTAAATACAAAAAACTTCCAAGGTGCGCCTGCTATTAGCAACATGCCGGCAATAATAACTGCCACCACAAAGGTACTACCATAGTCAGGTTCTAGCAGTAATAGTATAGCCATCAAACCGAAGGGTAAGCCTAAACGCATAACCGCTTGAAAACTTTCTTTTACTTCGCTGGCATGTCTGGTTAGGTAGCCTGCCATAAAAATTATTACTGCCATTTTTATAAATTCTGATACTTGAAAATTCATAAACCCTAGTGATAACCAACGCTTAGAGCCACCTATTTCCCGACCAAAGATTAGCACTAATATCAGTAATAAAATACCGAATAAAAACATTTTAATTCGGTTGTCTTCCCAAAATAATAACGGAATTTTTAGCACAAAATAACCAACTACAGCTCCCATGCCCATTGCCATTGATTGGCTAATTAAATAGTGCAACGGTTCGCCGAAACGCTTTTCACTAATCGCTATGGAGCTTGACGCAACCATAATTAACCCTAAAACCATTAGCACCAAGATTCCGCCGACTAACCAAAAATCGGTAGGCCATTGTCTACTAAGTTCTTTCCAGTCTCGCAGGCGAGAAATAGATAACAGATTGTTTTGACTAGCTGACATTAAAACTCCTTAAGATACTGTTTTAACCAGTTTTTCAAACGCTTCTCCACGTTTAATATAGTTAGCAAATTGGTCAAATGAGGCGCAGGCAGGAGAAAACAAAACAACATCTCCGTGCTTAGCTATACTATTTGCTTTTGCTACGGCTTCTGCCAAACTTGTTACTTGTGATAATTTGGATTTGTTGTATTGCTTAGATAAGGCTTGGTAAATAACATTCGCATCTTGCCCAAATAAAACAACTTGTTTGCAATAGGATTTTACTGAGGATAACAGTTCAGAAAAATCGGCATCTTTGCTGACTCCGCCTGCAATTAAAATAATATTTTTGTCTTTTGCTAAGCTGCTAAGTGCGGTTATTGTTGCTCCAACATTAGTGCCTTTCGAGTCATTAACCCACTCAATACCATCTTGTATTAAAACAGATTGGGTGCGATGTGCTAACCCTTTAAACCTTTCAAATACGGTTTGATACTGTTGTTTAGAGACTTTAAAACTATCGGTTAACGCCATGGCTGCCAAGGCATTTAAAAAGTGATGTTTTCCTTGTAATCGCATACTCTCGATAGCAATAATAAGTTGATTTTTTTTGCATAACCAAAGTTTTCCATTTTTCTTTTTGGTATGAAAATGTGCGGGTTCATCTAAACCAAAGCTAAGTGCTTCTGTTCTATCGCCTAGCAAATCTATTGGTAACAATGCTTGTTCTGCACCGCTTAAAATAGTCATTTTAACTTGTAAATATTCTGCTAAAGAATCATAGCGATCCATGTGGTCTTCACAAATATTTAATACCGTAGCTATTTTGGCTTTTAGTGAGTAGGTTGTTTCTAGTTGAAAACTGGATAGTTCGAGTACAAAAACATCGTAAGGCTCTGCTAATAAATCCAATGCTGGCAAACCAATATTGCCTCCCATGCCGACTTTATAACCCGCTTCGGTTAAAATCTCTGCCACCAAACTGGTGACGGTACTTTTGCCATTAGAGCCTGTAATGGCAATAATTGGTTGTTTGGCAACCCGTGCAAATAATTCAATATCACCAATAATTGGAATTTGTTTTTCTTTGAAAGGTGCTAACCAACTAGACTTTAAAGCCAAACCTGGGCTGAGAATGACTTCATCAATTTGCTCAATAATATCGCTAGGTAATTCAGCTGTATAAATTTTTAAGGTAGGATAGCTTTGGGATAGTTTTTCTACTGAAAAATCTTCTCTGGTATCAAAAGCAATGCACTCTTTACCCTGCTGGTGAAAATAAGCTAGGACACTTTGTCCTGTTAACCCTAATCCTGCTACTAATTTCATTTGTTTTACCTTAAAAA
>CAZZKU010000112.1:0-4344 GCA_964654635.1 uncultured Piscirickettsiaceae bacterium
AATATAAACCGCTTAAAGTTGCAGGTCAAGTATTATTCCTTTATAATAAATTCCCATTCTAGGGGCTTGTTCTTTACGCCTAAAAATCCAAAAAAAGTGAATTCATGACCAAATTTATATTCGTCACCGGTGGCGTAGTTTCTTCTTTAGGTAAAGGTATTGCGGCAGCATCTTTAGGTTCTTTACTTGAGGCAAGGGGCTTAAAAGTTAGCATGCTAAAAATGGACCCTTATATTAATGTTGACCCTGGCACGATGAGTCCTTTACAGCATGGTGAAGTTTTTGTAACCGATGATGGTGCAGAAACCGATTTAGATTTAGGGCATTATGAACGTTTTGTGCAAAAACACTTTATGAAAAAGAACAGTTTTTCAGCTGGGCAAGTGTATGAAAATGTTATTCGTAAAGAGCGAAAAGGTGACTATCTTGGTGGCACGGTGCAAGTTATCCCACATATTACCGATGAAATAAAACGCTGTATTTTAAAAGCCGCTGAAGGTTCGGATATCGCCTTGATAGAAGTTGGTGGAACAGTGGGCGATATTGAATCGTTACCTTTTTTAGAAGCGATTAGGCAAATGGGGGTAGAAGTAGGGCGTGATAGAGCTATTTTTATGCACCTGACTTTACTGCCTTATATCGCCGCCGCAGGTGAAATGAAAACCAAGCCAACTCAACACTCGGTTAAAGAGTTAAGGTCGATTGGTATTCAACCCGATATTCTTGTTTGTCGTTCAGAAATGAAATTAGAAGACAATGAAAAGAAAAAAATTGCTCTATTCACCAATGTAGAAGAAAAAGCGGTTATTAACGCTTTAGATGCCCGCACTATTTATGCCGTGCCGCGCATGTTGCACGAGCAAGGTTTAGATGACATTGTGGTTGACCGTTTTCGTATTAACGCCCCTAAAGCCGACATTTCTGATTGGGATAAAATTGTTGCAGACCAACTAAACCCAGAAGCAACCGTTGATATTGCGATGGTCGGAAAATATGTTGATTTAACCGAAGCCTATAAATCGCTTATTGAAGCACTTACTCATGGTGGAATTCACGCGCATACTAAAGTAAAAATACATTACATAGATTCAGAAACTCTTGAAACTGACGGTATTGATGCCATTAAAAATATGAATGCTATTTTAGTTCCAGGTGGTTTTGGTGAGCGTGGCGTTGAAGGTAAAATTCTAGCCATTCAATATGCCCGTGAAAATAAAATACCCTACTTAGGAATTTGTTTAGGTATGCAAATGGCAGTGGTAGAATTTGCCCGCCATGTTGCTAATTTAACCGATGCCCATAGCTCAGAGCTAAACCCTACAACACCTCACCCAGTAGTTTCACTAATTACCGAATGGACAGATGAGCAAGGTAAGCAAGTTGTACGAGATGAAACAGCCGACTTGGGCGGAACGATGCGTTTAGGCGGACAACAATGTGTGTTAAATGCTAACAGTTTATTGGCTTCGGTTTATGGCTCTAGCTCTATTAGAGAAAGACACCGCCACCGTTATGAAGTAAATGATGGTTATGTTGAAAAATTAGAGGAAGCAGGTTTGATTTTTTCAGGCAAATCAGAAGATGGCAGTCTGGTCGAAACCATAGAAATTTCCGATCATCCTTGGTTTATTGCTTGTCAATTTCACCCTGAGTTTACTTCAACCCCTAGAAATGGGCACCCATTATTCAAGTCGTTTGTAGAAGCGGCGAATACCCAGAAAAAACTTATAAAGAGAAGCTGAAAATGAAATTATGTAACTTTACAGTTGGTATTGATCAACCATTTTTTTTAATAGCAGGACCTTGTGTGATTGAGTCGGAACAGCTAGCCATTGATACGGCTGGTACTTTAAAAGAATTGACTACCGAGTTAGACATTCCATTTATTTATAAATCATCTTTTGACAAGGCAAACCGTTCTTCAACCCAAAGCTTTCGTGGTTTAGGGGTGGAAGAAGGGTTAAGAATATTACAAAAAGTAAAAGATGAAATTGGTGTGCCAGTTTTAACCGACGTACATGAAGACAGTCCTTTAGATGAAGTAGCTTCGGTGGTTGATGTAATGCAAACCCCCGCATTCTTAGTGCGTCAAACCAACTTTATTCAAAATGTATGTCGCCAAGGTATTCCAGTTAATATCAAAAAAGGACAATTTCAAGCTCCTTGGGATATGGATCAAGTGGTAGCTAAAGCTAGAGAAGTAGGCAACGAACAAATTATGGTTTGCGATAGAGGCACTTCATTTGGTTATAATACCTTAGTATCAGATATGCGCGGGTTGGCTTCTATGCGTCAAACAGGTTGTCCTGTAGTTTTCGATGCCACTCACTCGGTACAACAACCAGGAGGAAATGGTGCAACTTCAGGCGGTCAGCGTGAAATGGTACCTGTTTTAGCCCGTGCGGCAATTGCAGCAGGTGTGGCAGGCGTGTTTATGGAAAGCCATCCAAACCCTGAAAAAGCATTATCTGATGGGCCAAATATGTGGCCATTAGGCAATTTACGCCCCGTATTAGAAACTATGAAAATGCTTGATGATGTCGTTAAATCTCAAGGATTTATTGAAAACTTAATTTAACCTAATTTAGCTTAACTTAATTTAACTTAATTCGTCATCTAATTGACGCATTAGAAGTTTAAAATACACAACACAATTTAACATTGGAAATAGGAAGAAAGCATGTCGCTAATTAAAAGTATCAAAGCTCGTCAAGTAATCGATTCAAGAGGAAATCCAACCGTAGAAGCTGATGTTCAGCTAGAAGACGGTTCTTTTGGGCGTGGAATTTCACCATCAGGAGCCTCAACAGGTTCGCGTGAAGCCATTGAATTAAGAGATGGTGATAAATCGGTTTACGGTGGTAAAGGTGTTTTAGGTGCGGTTGCAAATATTAATGGCGAAATTAAAGCTGCTTTATTAGGCAAAGATGCAACTAAGCAAGCTGAAATTGATCAAATTATGATTGATTTAGACGGAACGCATAATAAAGCTCGTTTAGGAGCTAATGCCATTTTAGCGGTATCTATCGCAGTTGCTCAAGCAGCAGCTAACTCAAAAGGACTGCCTTTATACGCTTACCTAAAAACTGATGAATACAAAATGCCAGTACCAATGATGAACATTATCAACGGTGGCGAGCATGCAGATAATTCAGTAGATTTTCAAGAATTTATGATAATGCCAGTTGGCGCGCCAAGTATTGCTGAAGCAATTCGTTATGGTTCAGAAATTTTTCATGCACTGAAAAAAGTGTTAGCTGACAAAGGTTACAACACCGCAGTAGGTGATGAAGGCGGTTTTGCTCCAGACCTTAAATCAAACGAAGAAGCGATTACGGTTATTTTAGAAGCTATTAAAATAGCTGGCTATGAAGCTGGAAAAGACATTATGATTGCAATGGATACCGCTTCATCAGAATTGTATAGTGATGGTAAATATACTTTAGCTTCTGAAAACAAAGTATTAACCTCAAAACAACTTGTTGATTTGTTTTCTGAATGGGTTTCTAAATACCCAATTATCTCTATTGAAGATGGTTTAGATGAATCTGATTGGGATGGCTTTAAATACCAAACAGAAAAAGATGGTCACCGTTTACAAATAGTTGGAGATGATTTATTTGTAACCAACCCTAAAATTCTGGCAGAAGGAATTGAAAAGGGCGTTGCTAATTCTATACTTATAAAAATTAACCAAATCGGTACCTTAACTGAAACTTTTGCCGCTATTGATATGGCTAAAAAAGCAGGTTATACCGCAGTAGTTTCTCATCGTTCAGGCGAAACAGAAGATACGGTTATTGCCGATATTGCGGTAGCAACAGGTTGTGGTCAAATTAAAACGGGTTCTCTTTCTCGTACTGACCGTATTGCTAAATATAACCAACTAATTCGTATTGAAGAAGAATTGGGCGATAAAGTTAGCTACCCAGGAATGAATGCTTTTTATAACTTAAATAAATAAGCAATAAGTTTAAGAGCAATAATGAAAGCGGTATTTATAACCTTAGGCATTGTTATTCTTTTGCTACAAATTCGCCTACTGTCTTCTGATGGAGGGGTAGGTGAATACTTTTCTTTACAATCGAAACTTGAAATTCTTCAAGCCGAAAACAATCAACTTATGCAAACCAATTTAAAACTTAAGAAAGAAGTTATTGAACTCCAATCTAGTAGTGAGTCAATTGAAGCTATAGCTAGAAAAAAACTAGGCATGGTGGCAGAAGATGAGGTTTTTATTAAAGTGATTAAAATTTCAGCCCCCCCAAACAAAACTATTGAGCAATAAGTAATGTTTATATATTATGCGTTGACAATATAGCGTAACGCTTATAGAATGGAGTT
>CAZZKU010000113.1:0-4335 GCA_964654635.1 uncultured Piscirickettsiaceae bacterium
TCGGCTATTTTAGCGACCATTGGTTAACTATTTTACAAAACAATTCGGCAGTTTTAACTGTGTCATATTCAGCAGAATGAGCTTTACTATTGTCCCATTCTATCCCCGCAGTTTCCATTGTTTTTGCTAGCACGGTTTCTCCATAAACTAAGCCTGCTAAAGATACGGTATCAAAAGTACTAAACTCATGGAAAGGGGATTTAACTTTGGTTCTTTCCGCTGCTGCCTTGACAAAACTTAAATCAAAAAACGCATTATGCCCGACCAGTATGGCTCGGCTACAGGCAGTTTCTTTTAGCATTTGTTGAATAGGCTTAAAGCATTTTTCAAGGGCTACTTTTTCAGTTACTGCCATTCTAAACGGGTGGGTTGGGTCTTCAACGCCAATGAATTTTAAAGAGGCTTTGTCGAGCTTTGAGCCTTTGAATGGCAGTACATTAGATTGGATTGTTTGGTAGGGTTCTAAAATCCCTTCGTTGTTCATTTTTAGAGTGACGGCGGCTATTTCAACAAGGGCATTTTTTTTGGCATCAAATCCTGCTGTTTCGACATCAATGACGACAGGTAATAGTCCGCGAAAGCGGTCTTTTATTAAGGTTATTTTATTCATTGTTTAAGTTTTTTATCATTATTTTAGAGCGACGTTGTTGGTTATACTTTTGCTGTTTTTCTTTAGGAAGCTGTTTTATATCGGCTTCATAAAATCCTTGTTCTTTAAACCAATGGTCAGTCTGAGTAGTTAAAATGAATAAGCTAGACATGTTTTGTTCTTTAGCTCGTTGAATTGATTTTAGTAACAGGGATTCGCCTATTTCTTTACCTTGATTGTCGGGGTCAACGGCTAAACAAGACAGTTCAGCCATGTTATTTGAGTAGGTATATATCGCGCTACAGCCAATTATTTGGTTATCAATTTCAGCAACTATAAAATGGTTAATATCATTTTCGATAAATTCATTGTTGCGAAAAGCTAACACGCCTGTATTTTCAAGCGGTTTAATTAACCGAATAATACCTGCAATATCATCTTGTTTTGCGGATCTAATTTGGTAGTAGCGATCAGTGTAAATAAGCGTGCCAATACCATCTCTAGTAAATAGCTCTAATAATATTGAGTTGGGTTTTGACTCATCAACTAAATGAATGCGTTGTACGTTCTTTGATAGTTTAAGGCATTCAGTCAGTAGGTGAGAGGTTTGATCGGGTTTGGAAGAGATTAAAAGGTTGTTAATGTCAGCTAAATTTAAAGATTTAGGCAGTTCTTTTAAAATATTTTTTGAGGTAAAGATGATTAATTTATTCGCCTTTAGCATAGTCGAAATCGCAAAGGCTTGTTCTAAAGTGTTTAAGTTAAACACTTCACCAGATTGGGCATAGGCAAGAGGTGTAAGTAAGCAAACTTGGTTGTTGTCTAGAGCGGAGTTAATGGCTTTAGTATTTATTTTGCGTAAAGAGCCAGTTTGTTGGAAATTAACACCTTCGATGATGCCTTTAGGCTTGGCACCCACCCAGTTTCCTGATATTAAAGATAGGCTTGAGTGTTGTTCGGCACAAGCTTGGGTGAAAGAGGCTTCTAATTTTGAACGAACCAAGCCAACCACTTCTTGAATAGTTTTAATGTGTGAAGACGGTGTGATTCTAATGTTCTGGGCGGTTTCCCAGGTTAATTTTTGTTGGGTAAGTGCTTGGTTAATTTGTAAAGAAGCACCAAGTACAATGACCGTCTTAATACCTAAGTTGTTAATTAATACAACATCTCGTACAAAGCTGTGTAAATCAGAATCGTTTTGAACCATCGAGCTAGGCAGGTAAATAACTACCTTTTTCTCTCGATGTTGAGAAATATAAGGGGAGGCTTGGCGCAGATTTTTAATAAAATCTAATTCAGATTGTTGCATAACTATGGGATAATACAAAAAATAATAAAAAGTAATTATAGCACTCTGATTAGTTAATTTTTATGTAACTTCAATCAGTCATGTCTAGGAGACAATAATGCCAGAATATCGTTCAAGAACAAGCACACACGGAAGAAATATGTCAGGAGCTCGCGCTCTTTGGCGAGCAACTGGGATGAAAACTGAAGATTTCGGCAAACCTATTATCGCAGTATCTAACTCTTTTACGCAGTTTGTTCCAGGGCATGTTCACTTGAAAAATATGGGGCAATTGGTTGCTAGAGTGATTGAAAAAGCTGGCGGAGTCGCCAAAGAGTTTAATACTATCGCAGTAGATGACGGTATTGCAATGGGTCATGATGGTATGTTGTATTCGCTACCTTCTCGTGACTTAATTGCCGATTCGGTTGAATATATGGTTAATGCTCATTGTGCAGATGCGCTAGTTTGTATTTCAAACTGTGACAAAATAACTCCAGGTATGATGATGGCAGCAATGCGTTTAAATATACCGACTATTTTTGTAACTGGCGGGCCAATGGAGTCGGGTAAAACGGTATTGGGTGGCATGGAAGTTAGGCTTGATTTGGTTGATGCGATGGTAATGGCTGCCGATGATAATGTATCTGATGCAGAAGTTGCAGAAGTAGAAGTTTCTGCCTGCCCAACTTGTGGTTCTTGTTCAGGTATGTTTACTGCCAATTCAATGAACTGCCTTGCAGAAGCTTTAGGAATGGCATTACCTGGCAATGGATCAACTCTTGCCACCCACTCTGACCGCAAGTATTTGTTTGAAGAAGCGGGCAGAAGAATTGTTGAAATAACCAAACAGTATTATGAAAAAGATGATGAATCGGTCTTACCTCGTTCTATTGCTACTTTGAAAGCATTTGAAAACGCAATGTCAGTCGATGTTGCTATGGGCGGTTCAACTAATACAGTATTGCACTTGTTGGCAATAGCCTATGAGGCAAAAGTAAAGTTTAACATGGCTGATATAGACGTTATTTCACGCCGTGTGCCTTGTTTGTCTAAAGTAGCACCTAATTCAGACAAGTATTACATGGAAGATGTACACCGAGCTGGTGGAATTATGAGAATTGTTGGCGAACTAGAACGCGGAGGGTTGATTCACACTGATGTTAGTACCGTGCATGCTTCAACAATGGGGGCGGCATTAGAACTTTGGGATATTAGCCGAACTAGCGACCCTGGTGTAGAAAAGTTTTTTAAGGCAGCTCCTGGAAATGTAAGAACCACCGAAGCTTTTAGCCAGTCAAAACGTTGGAAAACATTAGATAGAGATGCTGAAAATGGCTGTATTCGTAGTGTTGAGCATGCTTATACTAAAGATGGTGGTTTAGCTATTCTTTATGGTAACTTAGCTTTAGAAGGTTGTATTGTAAAAACAGCTGGGGTAGATGAAGAGCTACTGGTCTTTACTGGTGTGGCAAATATATTTGAGAGCCAAGATGATGCAGTAGCTACTATTTTAGCTGGTGGAGTCAAGCCTGGAGATGTGGTGCTTATTCGTTATGAAGGGCCAAGAGGCGGACCAGGTATGCAAGAAATGTTGTATCCTACCAGTTATCTTAAGTCAAAAGGATTAGGTAAGTCTTGTGCCTTATTAACTGATGGTCGCTTTTCTGGTGGTTCATCTGGTTTATCAATAGGTCATGTTTCACCCGAAGCAGCAGAAGGGGGAAATATTGGTTTGATTGAGCAGGGAGATGTGATTAAAATTGATATTCCTAATCGTTCAATTAATGTTGATGTAACCGATGAAGTATTGGCAGAAAGACGTGTAAAAATGGAGCTAAGAGGTAAAAAATCTTGGTTGCCAGTAGAAGAAAGACCTAGAAAAATAAGCACCGCATTACGAGTTTATGCGGCAATGGCAACCAGTGCCGCCTATGGCGGAGTGCGAGATGTTGCTCGAATTGAAAAAAATTTAAAATAAGGTAACGACAATGTTTGTAAATAGGTTAACTCAAGAGCAAAAACAAGCGGTCTTTGATTTGGCTGTTAACTTAGCCAATGCTGATAATAATTTATCGGTAGAAGAAATTAACTACCTTAAAGAGTTTAGTGATAAACATGATATTAAGTATGATTTAGATAAATCTAATATCAATGTTGACGATACGCTTGTGGTTTTTAATAAAGCCTATTGCAAAATAATTTTGTTACAAGAATTAATTAAATTGTCTTATCGAGATGGTCACTTTGGTAAAGAAGAGCAAGAAAAAGTATTTATGATTGCTCAAAAAACAGGAATGAACGACCCCGAGTTAATTTTAAGAATTGAGAAGTGGGTTCGAGAAGGGGTCAACTGGTCGTATGAAGGTGAACAGATGCTGGATTATTAGTTAGCAAGAAGTTCTTAATTTTATTGGAGCCGCTTTCTAAGCGGTTTTTTTATACCTGGTATTCAAGT
>CAZZKU010000114.1:0-4324 GCA_964654635.1 uncultured Piscirickettsiaceae bacterium
TTTTGCAACGCTAAAATTGCGGTTTTATAGGTTAAGGCGGCTTGTGATTCTAGCCCTTCTTTTTCATAACAGTTGGCTAATGCATGGTAGGTTTCTAGCTCTGGTTGAAGTTGTAGGCTTAATTTAAAATAGTTGTGTGCAGTTACCCATAGTTGGTTTTGGCAAGCTAGGCGACCTAAAGTTAATAACAAAACTGGGTTTTCTGCTTGTTTAACCAGCCAGCCTTGTGCGGTTTTTAAACGTGCTGAAACTTCACCCTCATTTAAGCGACCAAATTGATACACTAAACGATTGTCCCAATTGTTTTTTAAACTTTTGCTAATTAAGGTTTCCAAACCATTTTCATTTCCCCAGCCCATGCGTTGTTCGACAAATTCGGTCAAAATTTTGGGCTGTAGTTGTTGTTTGCTTTTTAAACTATTCCATAATTTATCTAACTGCTCACAATCAGTGGCAGAAGCAACCTTATTAGCTATAATCAGTTCTTCTATTTCAGCTACTTCTTCCTTACTTAAAACGGATTGTTTTTTCAGATTAGGTAAAATTGTTTCTAAGCTTTGCCATTGTTCATGCTTAACTAACAAACTAGAGAGGTCTTTTAAAACCGCTTTATTTTTAGGATTATGTTTATAGAGTGATTGTAAAATAACGATAGAATGGTCTGGAGAAGAGTCCATCAGCAACCTTGCTTCAACCAGTCCAATCATTTCAACATCATCAGGAAACAATTCTCTGGCTTGTTTAATGTATTGATTTCGTCTATCAAAAGCAGATTGATTATGTGCCATTTTGGCAGCACTTAAATAATGCACCAAACCTTGTTCGGAAAACTTGGCACTTCTAATTAATTGTTTTTCTGCCAATCGCCAATCACCATACTCAAGAGCAACCAATCCTTTTGACAAGGATTGTTCTGCTCGTGAATTGCGTTTTAAAGTACGTCTTTCTCGCCAGCGTTTTGGTAGCTGAACCAAGGTGGTCCAAAGGCGGGTTAAAGCATATAAAACCAACCCCAATACAATCAAAATAACCAACAAAAAAAGCAACGAGGTTTCAATAATCCACTCGCCCCAAGCTATAGAAACTTGCCCGTTGTCTTGCAATGCTACCGTTACTAATAAAATAACCGCTAACAGCAATACTCCCCACTTAATCATGGCTATCTCCAGCAATTTTTAAAGCTTGCCTGTTTTGTAAACTTGTTTTATCAAGCAATTCATGTAACTTAGTTACCTTCTGTTGCCAGACAGGTAAATCCTCTGTTGCATGTTGTTTAATTATAGAGGATATATGGCTTATACTATGCTCAACCAAGGGTTTTGAATGAATACTCATCGCCCAACCAAGCTGTTCAGATTGTAAAAGTAATCTCTGTCTAATAATGTTTTGTTCTAACATTTTAGCAACCTGCGACAAGCTGTCTTCTGACTCTCTTTTCTGTACTTTAAAAAGTTCTGAAAACTTCTCTTGAATTCTAATCCATGCTGTATCAACGGTACTTAATGTTACATCGGTATTTGCTAAATCCTTTGTTTTTTCAGAAGCTTGGATAGTTCCAGAATTTAGCTTAATATCGGCAAGCCATGCTTGAATTTCTTCAACTTGTTGCGGGGCATCACTTGTTGTTTTAAGGTGTTTTAACATGGCTAAATCTTGATGGATATTGCTAATCAAATTATCTTTTTGGCTATATTGTGAAAGCTTTACGGTTTGCAACAATGCCCTTAAACTTTTTTCGGTTAACGGTTTATTGCCTACAAACAACCACTGGTTATTTATTTGCATAATCCATTGCTGTAATTGGGCGTCAGATAAATCAGAAAGTGCATTGATAGCTTGTAGCAATTGATTTTTCTCTTCATCTACTTTCTTAACCGTTGTTTTAGAAGCAACAATAAACTGGGCAAATTCAGCTTCTAAACGAGCCTGTTTTTGCTGTATTTCTTGTAAATCTTGTGCATTCACATTAAAGGAGTCTGACTCTATTAATTGTGTCTTTAATGTTGATAACTCTTGTTTTATGTTGGCTATTTTTGCTTTTAATTCATCTAATTCAACATGAATTAAGGGGTTTGCTTCTGCATCTTCGCTAGAGCTATTTATAGTTTTTGCAAGATTTTCTTGTTTGTCCTCTAGAATTTTAATTTTTTGTTTAACTTCTGTAACCGCTGTTTGTAATTGATTAATATGTTCAATTTGCCACTTACTTTCATTGCCACTCCACAACAAATAAACCACAAGCAAGCCAATGATAATCGCCAGACTTAATACCGTTTTTAGCACTAAACCTTTAAAAGAGAAGCCTTTTTTTTCTTTTAAAGGTGGCGGGCTTTTGGGTTGTTTTGTTTTGTTTTTTTTTGTGGGTTCAGCATCTATAATCACATCATTTTTAGGGTTATTCATTATTTTGTCTCATATTTTCAAGCGAATCCAAGATTCCCTGATTACTTTGTAGGGAGACCAAACTTAGCCTACCTGTCCAATTTAAATTTTGCATTTCTTGCTTAATACGTTTGCTAAATATTATAGCTGACTGCTGTTTTAACCAGGCTAAATCTTCTTGTGGCACTATCAAAAGCAAAGACTTAACCAAGTCTACACTAGTAATTAGCACAATGGGTTGATTAGATTGTTTAAACTGTTCCCAATTCTCTGAACACCGTTCCGCTGAAATGCGTTGATAACATTCTATTAGCTCAACCTTCGCACCTTTTTCGAGCAAGCCGTTTGCTAAATCTGCCAGCCCATCTTGCCCTTTAATAATTAAACAAGTTTGCCCTGTTAGTTTATTTGGCAAGGTTTGCAACAGACTCTTGCTATCAAACTTTTTAGTAGGCGATAGCGACTTAATTCCCTGCTCAAATAAGGCTTGAGCGGTTGCTGAACCGATGGCATAAACCTGGTCATTTTTAAATAACTCAACAGCAGACTTTTTTTGTTGAGAAAAGTAGTGTTTTACCGCATTACTGCTAACAAAAAACACTAACCTAGACCCCACCCCTGGCGATTTTAGGGTTTTTAGAGCCACGGGCTTTATTATTATAGTTGGGAAGTTAATACTGTTGATATTATTACTTAACAACAATTCTGTTAAGTCTTTAGCTTGTTCTGCTGGGCGAGTATTAAGAACGTCCATAAACCTTGTCTAAAATCTTGCTTGCCCCTTGTGCCAATAAATTTTCCCCCACTTTTATACCGAGTTTTTCTGGCTCGTCAACACTACCAGAACCCTTGGCGGTTAAAATTTTTGAGCCATCTAGTTCGGCAACCAAACCTTTTAAATGAATCTGCTCCCCTTTTATTTCAGCAAACACGCCTATTGGAACTTGGCAACCGCCTTCTAGGCGATGGTTCATGGCTCTTTCTGCCTTGGCTCTAATTTCACTTGGTGGGTGATTTAGTACACGAATAATTTGTAAGGTCTCTAGGTCTTTTGCAAAAAACTCAATTCCTAACGTGCCTTGGGTCACTGCTGGCAAGCAATCTTCAACTGAAATTTCGTGGGTAATTCTCTCATCCAAACCAAGCCGTTGCAAGCCAGAGGTGGCTAGCACAATAGCATCGTATTCACCTGCATCCAATTTGCCTAGTCTTGTTCCCACATTTCCGCGTAAATCTTTAACGGTTAAATCAGGTCGAATTGCCATTAACTGTGCTTTTCTTCTTAGGCTAGATGTGCCTAAAATCGCTCCTTGCGGTAAGTCTTCAAAACGTTTAAAGTTATTAGAAACAAAAGCATCAGTAGGCGAGTGTCGCTCTAAAATAGCCCCTAAGGCAAAGCCGGTTGGCAATTCCATCGGCACATCTTTCATCGAATGCACTGCTATATCGGCTTCTCCTGCTAGCATTCTGTCTTCTAGTTCTTTGGTAAACAGCCCTTTCCCACCAGTTTTTGCCAGCGGAACATCTAAAATTTTATCGCCCTTGGTGGACATGGGCAGTAAAATAACGTCTAAATCAGGGTGGTACTTTTCTAGTTGTGCCTTTACAAATTCTGCTTGCCATAGAGCCAAAGGGCTTTTACGGGTAGCAATTCTAAGGGTTGTTTTCATTTATTTCGTCTTTTGTTTTTATATATTTATCTATTCTACTGAATTAATGTTATTTTTTCGATAAAATAGCCATTCTGCCTTAAAAGGAATTTAAAAACATGCGTTTTATATTAATTTTATTGCTATTGGCAGGTCTGTTATCAGGCTGATAGACGCGTGTTGCAGATTCGGAAAAAATTAAAGAACTGACCAATCTACATGACTTGGCAAAACAAGCAAGAATAACTAAAGAGTAAACCCTCCCATGCCAGATAAAAACCAGATTAATACCG
>CAZZKU010000115.1:0-4303 GCA_964654635.1 uncultured Piscirickettsiaceae bacterium
TATTTACCAGTAAAAGAACGAGCGTTTTCAGCAACTTCTTCAGGCGTGCCTGTTGCAATTATTTCACCTCCACCTGAACCACCTTCTGGGCCAAGGTCAATCACCCAGTCAGCGGTTTTAATAACGTCTAAATTGTGTTCTATTATGACGATGGTATTGCCTTGATCACGTAAATTACGAATAACTTTTAATAATAATTCAATGTCATGAAAATGCAAGCCTGTTGTTGGTTCATCAAGAATATATAAGGTGTTGCCCGTGTCTCTTTTTGAAAGTTCTTTGGCTAGTTTTATTCTTTGTGCTTCACCACCTGAAAGAGTGGTAGCACTTTGACCTAGTTTGATATAACCAAGCCCAACTTCAGTTAACATTTGTAGTTTACGAGCCAAGACAGGGATAGCATCAAAAAAACTTCTAGCGTCTTCAACCGTCAACTCAAGTATGTCATGAATGTTTTTTCCCTTGTACATCACTTGCAATGTTTCGCGGTTGTAACGCGCCCCTTTACAACTATCGCAGGAAACATAAACATCGGGTAGGAAATGCATTTCTACCTGAATAAGTCCATCGCCCTGGCAAACTTCACAGCGACCCCCTTTTACATTAAAGCTAAATCGTCCAGGGTTGTAGCCCCTTGCTCTCGATTCAGGGGTGGCAGATAACAGCTCTCTAATAGGCGTAAATAAACCCGTGTAAGTAGCAGGGTTAGATCTAGGAGTGCGTCCTATCGGGCTTTGGTCAATGTTAACCACCTTGTCAAAATTATCCAGCCCGATAACTTCTTTATAGGGAGCAGGGTCAAGTTGAGCCTTGTTTAAAGCGGTGGCCGATATTTTATATAAAGTACCATTAATAAGCGTGGATTTTCCTGAACCAGAAACGCCCGTAATGCAAGTTAGTAAGCCAGCAGGAATATGTAAATCTACATTTTTCAAGTTGTTACCACTAGCTCCTTTTATCGTTAGCCAATTTTCTGGTTTAGGCTTTCTTTCACTTGGTATGGCAATACATCGAGTGCCGTTTAAATATTGCCCTGTTAAAGAAGCTTTGTTAGCCATCACTTCTTCGGGCGTGCCTTCTGCCATAATTCTTCCGCCATGAATGCCAGCTCCTGGGCCAATATCAAGCACATAGTCGGCAGCACGAATAGCATCTTCATCATGTTCAACCACTATCACTGTATTTCCTAAATCGCGTAAATGCGTCAGAGTATCTAATAACCTATCATTATCCCTTTGGTGTAATCCAATAGAAGGCTCGTCTAAAACATACATAACTCCAACCAAACCAGCTCCAATTTGAGAGGCAAGGCGAATACGTTGTGCCTCACCGCCAGATAAGGTATCAGCACTGCGATTTAGTGAAAGATAATTAAGCCCAACATTTACCAGAAAACTTAAGCGTTGAAAGACCTCTTTTACTATTTTGCTTGCTACTTCGCCTTTATAACCCTCAACTTTTAAGTTTTCAAAAAAGTCGTGTAACGCACCTATTGGCAATTCCGTTAAATTGTGTAAAGTATTGTCAGCAATAAAAACATTACGGGCAGCGACGTTTAATCGAGTACCCTTGCAGCTTGAACAAGGTTGGGATACCCTATATTTATCCAGCTCATCCCTAACTGCTTTAGACTCAGTTTCTAAAAAACGACGCTCCATATTGGGTATGACCCCCTCAAATCGACGTTCATTAGAATAACGCCCGTGTGGCATAGGCAGTTTCTTTTTACCAGAGCCATGCAGAATTATTTGTTGCTGTTCAGCACTCAGTTCAAGCCAGGGGGTTTCAATATCAAATTGATAGAAATCGGTTACAGCTTTTAGAATGTCATAATGGTATTTATGTCGTCTATCCCAGCCACGAATTGCCCCGCCAGCAAGACTAAGTTCTGGGTGCATTATGATACGGTTTACATCAAAAGTTTCTTTTAAGCCCAAGCCATCACAAGCGGGGCAGGCACCATGCGGGTTGTTAAATGAAAACATTCTTGGCTCAAGTTCAGCCACGGAATAACCACAGGTGACACAAGAAAATCGTTCTGAAAAAAGCAGTTCAAAATTTTCGGATTCATCATCACTTTCGTCCATTGGTACGACTTGTGCAATACCTTCGGCAAGGTGTAAAGCGGTTTCAAAAGATTCAGCAAGGCGTTGCTTGATATCCTCTCTAATTTTAAAGCGGTCAACCACCACTTCGATAGAATGCTTTATATTTTTATCTAGCTCAATTGAACCATCAAGATCCATAAGTTTGCCGTTAATTCTAGCTCTAACATAACCTTGTGCTTGTAGCTCGTCGAGTAGGTTTTCATGCGTTCCTTTTTTGCTACGAATAACAGGAGCAATCAGCAAGCATTTGGTTCCCGTGGGCAAGTTTAGAGTATGGTCAACCATTTGACTAACGGTTTGGGCTTCTAAATTAGAGTGGTGTGTTGGGCATTTAGGCGTACCCGCTCGGGCAAACAGCAAACGAAGATAGTCATAAATTTCAGTCACCGTTCCAACCGTAGAACGTGGATTGTGCGAAGTAGATTTTTGTTCAATAGAAATGGCAGGAGATAAACCTTCTATATGGTCAATATCAGGCTTATCCATAACCGATAAAAACTGCCTAGCATAGGTAGATAATGACTCAACATAACGGCGTTGCCCTTCTGCATAAATAGTATCAAATGCTAAAGAAGATTTCCCTGACCCTGATAGTCCAGTTATAACGATCAACTTATCTCTAGGTAAGGTTACATCAATGTTTTTTAAGTTATGGGTGCGAGCACCTTGGATAATAATATTTTCTAACATCTGCCAATTCAACGCCACTTTTTTTACAATCGGTGATTATAACCCAAATCACTATCTCTATATTTGGATTAGGCTATAACTCTCAATGAGTTTGCATGTTATAATTTTCCCTTATTTTTTTTAATGAAGTTTGAAATTTGTTATGAACCAATCAATGCACCCTACTGAAAGGCGGGCAACGATTTCAATTGCCGCTATTTTTTCAACTAGAATGTTGGGACTATTTATGATATTTCCCGTCTTTGTGCTATTTGCACAAGACGAGTTTAATAATGTAACCGGTACTCAAATAGGGATTGCAATGGGTATTTATGGTTTAACTCAAGCATTATTGCAAACTCCTTATGGCATGTTATCTGATAAATACGGGCGAAAGCCACTTATTATTGCGGGAATGACCGTATTTATGGTCGGTTCACTTATTTGTGCCGTGGCAGAATCTATTGAAATGATGATTGTTGGGCGAGCTATTCAAGGAATGGGTGCGGTAGCCGCTGTTCTTATGGCAAGTGTCGCTGACTTGGTTACCGAAAAATTTCGTTTAAGGGCAATGGCAGTAGTTGGGATTACTATTGGTTTGTCCTTTACCGCCTCTTTAGTTTTAGGACCATTAATCAGTGTTTGGATTGGTGTACGCGGTATTTTTTGGGTAACCGCTTTGTTAGCTGTTGCAGGTATTTTACTGGTAATTTATGCAGTGCCTGAAATTACAGACCAAAGTTACCAACGAGAAGCGCAAACCGACACCAGTCAATTTATGGACGTGTTGCGAAATAAAGAATTACTACGTTTAGATATCGGTGTATTTATTCTACACGCCATGCTAACTGCCATGTTTATCGTACTGCCTTTAATGATGAGAGATGAAGTCGGCTTAGAAGCCATTCAGCATTGGTATATTTATTTACCCGTTATGTTATTGTCATTTGTATTCATGATCCCTTTTATTATTCAGGCAGAATCAAAAGGGCGGATGAAAATTATGTTTGTCGGCGCTATTTTGGTTGTCTCCTTAATGCAGTTGGCATTTGCTTTTTTTCCTAGTGGATTTTGGTGGATAAGCTTTATCTTGCTAGTGTTTTTTACCGCCTTTAATTTATTAGAAGCCTCTTTGCCTTCTTTGGTAGTGAAGTTATCTCCTGCTGACCAAAAAGGTACTGCTAGTGGAGTGTATTCTAGTAGCCAGTTTATGGGTGCGGCGGTAGGAGGCTTGATTGGGGGTTTGAGTTTTGAATATTTAGGCATAGAGGCAGTCTTTATTTTTACAGGAATCGTTGGTTTAATTTGGTTTGCTGTCGCTTTAAGTATGGAAAATCCATTGCCACTAAGTATTGCTTCCCTACCGATAAAGGTTAATATTACCGAAGCAGACCAACCTAGTTTGCAAGAAAAACTATTAGCTTACGATGGTATTTATGAAGTGGTGTTTAAGCTAGATGAAGCAAGAGTGTTTTTTAAAGTAGATAGAAAAATAGTCAATGAAGAAGAGTTACAAGCCTATTTAA
>CAZZKU010000116.1:0-4212 GCA_964654635.1 uncultured Piscirickettsiaceae bacterium
CGTTGGTGGTTGCGTTGTTGGTAAGGTAGCCAAATAGGGCGGCTCCTGTTTGCATGTTTGCGTTTTTTCCTGCTTCAATATCTCTTGGGTGGTCGCCTAGGTATAGGCAGTTTTCGGGTTGGGTTAAACATTCTTTAGCGGCTTGTAGCATGGGTGCTGGGTCGGGTTTATTTACGGTTAAGGTATCGCCACAAATAATGGTTTTGGGTGGTGATGGAAAAGCGATTTGTGCTAGTAGAGCTTTGGTTAGCCTAGCTGGCTTGTTGGTAACTATTCCCCAGGGTATGTTTTGGGTTGCAATAGTTTGCATGGCTTTTTCTAGCCCTGGAAAAATAGCGGTGTGTAGGGCGATGTTATTAAAGTAGAAATCTAAAAAAACTTGTTTTTTATGGTCTAAATCTATTTTGGCATCTTTAGAGGTGGCTTGTTGCTTGGCAAGTTCTGGAAATGCCATTTCTACCATTGCTTGTCCGCCTTGGGAAATAATGCCCCTTAAATCGTTATAACTAACAGGCGGTACTTGAAACTGTTGGCAGGTTAAATTTAGGGCGTAGGCAAAGTCGTAAGAGGTGTCTAGTAGCGTGCCATCTAAATCAAATAATATACAGTCTATTTTGGGCATACTGGTTAGTCCTTTTGAAAAGCGAGTAGGTAGTTTACATCTAGTTTATTGCTTAACCCATATTGGTTTAACAGTGGGTTAAATTCTATACCTGCTCCTTCTACCAGTCTTAGCCCAGCTTGCCTAGCCATGGCACTTAACTCCGAAGGTTTAATAAATTTTTCTAAAGTATGTGTGCCTTTTGGTACTAAATTTAACACTTGTTCGGCGGCAAATATCGCCAGTAAATACGCTTTATAATTTCTGTTTAAGGTTGAAAAAAACACCATTCCGCCAGGTTTTACGCTGTCGCTAGCGGCTTGAACAATGCTTGCAGGGTTGGGGACGTGTTCTAGCATTTCCATGCAGGTTACGAAATCATAACTTTCAAAGTTTTCTTGCGCATGTTTTTCAGCTGATATTAATTGATAGTTTACTTTTATGCCTGCTTCTAAACTATGTAACCGTGCTACGGTTAATACTTCTTCAGCCAAATCAATCCCCGTGGCATCTGCTCCACTTTGAGCTAAAGATTCGGTTAAAATTCCACCACCACAGCCAATGTCTAAAACTTTATGGTTTTTAATTTGTTGGAAGTTGGCAATAAACTCTAGTCTAAAGGGATTTATTTTGTGTAAAGCTGCAAATTCTCCTGCTTCATCCCACCAGGTAGAGGCGTGAGCGTTAAAGTTTTCTAGTTCTGCTGTGTCTGAATTTTGATGGTTTGACATGCTAATTTACTTTGTAATTTTTAAATAAGAGTAAAATTATAACAAGCCAGTTATTTTCTATTCTAAAAAAATCTATTTAAGGAGACACTTAATGTACCTTATGTTGCTCTTAATCTCCCTATTACTCTGCTTTTTAAGTATAATAATTGGTTAATTTCATCAATAAAAAGTCGGTTTTTACTATGTCAGATTTTGCCAGAGAGATTTTACCCATTACCATTGAAGATGAGATGCAAGAATCTTATCTAAGTTATGCCATGAGTGTTATTATTGGTAGGGCTTTGCCTGATGTTCGAGATGGTTTAAAACCCGTTCATAGGCGAGTATTATTTGCGATGAACGATTTAAATAATGGTTGGAATAAGCCTTATAAAAAATCTGCCCGTATTGTTGGTGATGTAATTGGTAAGTATCACCCGCATGGCGATACTGCTGTTTATGACACAATGGTTCGTATGGCACAGCCATTTTCTTTGCGTTATATGTTGATTGATGGGCAGGGTAACTTTGGTTCGGTAGATGGCGATTCGCCTGCCGCTATGCGTTATACCGAAGTAAGAATGTCTAAAATTGCCCATGAATTGTTAATCGATTTAGATAAAGAAACTGTTAATTTTACCCCTAACTATGATGGTTCAGAGCATGAGCCTGATGTTTTGCCGACTCGTTTACCTAACTTGTTAATCAACGGTTCTTCAGGTATCGCCGTGGGTATGGCAACCAATATTCCGCCACACAATATTAGTGAAACTATTAATGCTTGTCTTGCGTTAATTGATGATGATTCTTTAGATGTTTCTGCTTTAATGGAACATATTTCAGGGCCTGACTTTCCAACTTATGGCATTATTAACGGCACTAGCGGCATTCGTGAAGCCTATGAAACTGGGCGTGGTCGCGTTCAAGTTCGCTCTAAAGTAGGGGTTGAAACGGATAAGTCTGGTAAATCGGCTATTATTGTTCACGAACTTCCTTATCAGGTAAACAAGGCGAAGTTAGTCGAGCGTATTGCGGAGTTGGTTAAAGAGAAAAAAATTGAAGGTATTACCGCTTTACGTGATGAGTCTGATAAAGACGGAATGCGTGTAGTGATTGAAATTCGCCGTGGTGAAGTACCAGAAGTTATTATTAACAACCTTTACAAACAAACCGCCATGCAAACTGTATTTGGTATTAATATGGTGGCATTAATTGATGGTCAGCCTAAATTAATGGGCTTAAAAGAGATTTTGCTGGCGTTTATTAAACACCGTCGTGAAGTGGTTACTCGCCGTACTATTTATGAGTTACGCAAAGCGCGTAATCGTGCTCATTTACTAGAAGGGCTAACGGTTGCCTTAACCAGTATTGATGAAATGATTGATTTAATTAAATCATCTCCTAGTCCTGCTGTTGCTAAAGAGCGTATATTAGAAAGAAAATGGCCGATTGGTGAGGTAGAAAAACTACTAGAAAGAGTAGAGCTAAAAGACATTCGCCCAGAAGAGTTGGAAGAAGGTTTTGGTGCAATTGATAGCATTTACATGCTTTCACCGATTCAGGCTCAAGCTATTTTAGAAATGCGTCTGCACCGTTTAACGGGTTTAGAGCAAGATAAAATTATTGCTGAATACAAGGAACTAATTAACCAAATTGCAGATTATTTAGACATTCTTCGTAACCCAGACCGTTTAACTGCGGTGGTAAAAGAAGAGCTAGTTGAAGTGTTAGAAAAATTTGGCGATGAGCGTCGTACGGTTATTGACCATAGTTATCAAGATTTAGATGCCGAAGATTTAATTGCCCAAGAAGATAGAATAATTACTCTGTCACAAGATGGTTATATTAAAACTCAACCATTATCAGACTACCAAGCTCAAAGGCGTGGTGGACGTGGTAAGTCGGCCACTCAAATGAAAGAAAATGATGAAGTAGGGCAAATGATTGTGGCAAGTACGCATGATATGTTGCTGTTCTTTTCTAACCGTGGTCGCCTGTACTGGAAAAAAACTTGGCAACTGCCTTTAGCCAGTCGTGGTGCGAAAGGAAAACCAATTGTTAATGTATTGCCGGTACAAGAAGATGAACATATTACTTCTATTCTGCCAGTGTCTGAATTTACCGATGACCAGTATGTCTTTATGGCAACTAAAAAATCAACTGTTAAACGAGTTGCCTTAACTAACTTCTCTCGCCCGCGTGCTAACGGTATTATTGCGGTTAATTTAAAAGATGAAGATGAGATAGTTGGAACCGCTTTAACCGATGGTGAACAAGATATTATGTTGTTTAGTAATATTGGTAAAGCAATTCGCTTTGATGAAAACGATGTTCGTGTCATGGAACGTCAAGCTGGCGGCGTTAGAGGCATGAAGCTAAAAGAAGATATGTCTGTTATTAGCATGCAAGTAGCACGTAAAGAAACGTTGATTCTTACCGTAACCGAAAATGGTTTTGGTAAATGTACTCCTGTTGATGATTATTCGACCATTAACCGTGGTGGGCAGGGCGTTATATCCATTAAAACGTCAGAGCGAAACGGCAATGTCGTTTCATCTGTTGCGGTAACACCTGACCAAGAAGTGGTGTTAATTACCAGTAAAGCGACTTTGGTTAGAACCAGAGTGGCAGAAATATCGGTAGTGGGTCGTAATACTCAAGGCGTTAAATTAATTAACGTTGGTAAAGGCGAGCTAGTTGTAGGTATTGCGGTAGTTGATGTAAAAGAAGAAGATGAATTTATTGAAGAGGTTGATGGAGAAGAAACCACAACTAATGAAAGTAATGAATCTAATAGCGATACTAATGAATTAAACCTAGATTCAAATGAGGCTTTAAACGATAAAAATGAATAGTTTTTAACGGTTTAAAAACCTCCAATGCCAAATTTCACCAGGGGTG
>CAZZKU010000117.1:0-4205 GCA_964654635.1 uncultured Piscirickettsiaceae bacterium
AAAGCAAACTAAATGCCAATTACTGAAAATAAAGCTAAAGTTAATTAAAAAGGGTCGTTAATCGGCAGGAAGGCTTAAAACTTTAATGGTTTAGGCAATTATTGCCATTAAAATAAGCCAAAAAGGCTAAAATCGCCAGGGGTGGGGTATGGATGGGGCATGAATGGGCTAATTATTTACCAAGTGCGGACTTCATCTCCCACTTGAATCATGCCTTCTTTGCTTAGCATTTCTGCAACCGCGAATTTAGATTGAATACGGGTAATTCTTAAAAACCCAGTTGGCTTGGAGTCAAGACCTAAGTTTATTCCAGCTTGCATTACAGGGCGACCAAACTTATGATAAACAGTCAACTCATCGCCTACTTTTGCACCCGACTCTGCCGACAAGAAAATGATATAGTCACCATTTCTAATATCTATTATTTGTGATTTTAAAGGTTTGCATCTTAAAAATTGATAGGCAGATTTAACCTCTTGTTCAAGCAAGGCGTTAAACACCATTCCTGTATCGGTTGCAAAAAATGCGTTACTGCCAAAAGGTCTATCTCGACCAACAAACACATCGCCTTCTATATCAAAACCATGACGTTTTTCATAAACTATTTTCTGAGTTGTTAAGTCAACGATATAGCTATCTACTTCAATAAAACGCTTGCTTGGTTTAATTTCTTGGTTATAAAAACGTTTTACACTGTTCCAACTACCCGTTTCTATCTGTTTAGAGATGGAGCGAATTACATTTAATAATAAATATTGGGCGCCCGTTTCTTCGGCAATGGGTGCGAGTTTATTTCTTATTAAACTAGGAACAACTAATTGGGTTGTTTCTTGCAATCTACCGCCAGAATGCAATAAAACTAAATTGTTATAACCTTTTAGTTTTAAACGGCGTTGCAACTCTAGCTGAAAGCCTGCTGTTAAGTTAGAAATGTCTGACGCACCTGCTTGGTCGGTGGTAACCACTTGTGCAATGGCTAATTTAGGTTGCAAAGAATTTCCTAAGACATTTTCACAAGCCGCAGGATCCTCGGTCAAACAAACATTTAACGACACTTGATAAATGTTAGGTTCAGGCAATTCAATCGGCATGCCGTCTTTATCAAACCCTGCATCAAAATCGGGTTCTTTAAAACCTTCGCTAAGGATTTTAAATTTAGTCACTTTTGATTGAGAACTGAAACGCACCGCATCTTTAGTGAGCATGAAATTGTTCATTTCTTGACTGGAACTTATTTTAAGATTACTTTGCATACTTGCCAGTTTTAAAGCATTTCTAATTGCCATTCTACGGGCAAACTCTTCAGAAACTCCCTCTGTTGAAGCCGTACCAACCACAACCAGGCAACGAATTTCATAGTTAGTTTGAACACCTTGAGCCAAAACAGGCTGTACCAATAAAAAAGCAATTAAGCCAATGATTTTTTTCATGCCGATTGTTCTTTTTGTTTGCTAACAGAGTCAATCCTATCAATAATAACTTGTGCCAATTCTTCAGGGTTCCACTTTGATAAAAACTTATTTGCCCCTACCTTTTCAGTTAGCGAGTCATTAAAACCACCGCTTAATGAGGAACTTAAAATAACGTATAAATCAGACATTCTGGAATCTTTACGAATACTGGCGGTTAAGGTATAACCGTCCATAACCGGCATTTCAATGTCGGAAATTACCATCAAAACTCTATCGTTTACTCGGGGAGATATCCCCTTGTCGGCATCATCTGCCCACTTTTGTAGAAACTCTAGTGCTAACTTGCCGTTATTTACTATTTCGTTGGCTATGCCAAGCTTATCTAGTGTTACTTTTAACTGTTTTCTAGCAACACTGGAATCATCCGCTCCCAATACAAAAAAGTCGTGTTCATGCGTTTTTTTAGCATTTTGAGTAATAAATTCAGCAGATACCTCTTGAGTAATACCCGAGACTTCTTGCAAGACTTTTTCAACATCTACAATTTGTACTATACTGTTATGAGCGCGGGTAATTCCTGTTAGGTAATTTACATTTTGCAAAGCATCTGGTGGAGGCAAAATATCTTCCCACCTCAAATGGACAATTCTATCCACATCTTCCACTAAAAAACCTTGTACCGAGCTGTTAAACTCGGTAACTATCGTTAAAGAATTTCGATAATCATCTTTAGCAATCGGATCTAAATCTAATGACCTTGCCAAATCAATCATCGGCATCGTTTTCCCACGAATGTCTGCGACTCCTACCACTCTATGGTCAGATTTAGGAACGATTGATATTTCAGGAGTTCTGATTACTTCCCTAACTTTAAAGACATTAATACCAAATGATTGGTCGCCTTTAATTTTAAACAACAACAACTCCATCCGGTTCATACCAGCTAAAGACGTTCTTTGGTCAACCTCTGTTAAAAAACTAGACATGTTTATTGGCTTCCTGTTTTTTTCATATTCAGATATCTTAATAAAATTAATGAATTCAATGTAAAATAAAATCATGATATATTTAAATTTACAATCAAACAGATTATTACTTAACTTTGCTTTATTGGCTTTGCTTTGCTCTCTGCTTTTTTTTCTCATTACACCAAGTCATGCTGGCGATTCTATCCAAACTTTCCAGTCACCTAAAAAGCTAAATGAAATAGTGTTAGAGCATCTAAAGCAAAAAGTTGACCAAAAGCTAAAGTCCCCTGTTATCAACATCAACCCTATTAGTAAAAGATTAAGATTGGCTAAGTGTGAAACCCCTATTCAACTACAAGACAAGTCACCTGAAAAGATTACTGGTAGAGTTACCATTAGACTAAGTTGTAGCAAACCAGCCTGGAAACTATTTGTAACTGCCAATATCGATGGCAAACTACCCGTAATAGTTTCAACTAATGGTATTCTAAAGCAAAGTGTTATACAAAAAACCGATATAAAAAGAATATACCTGCCTTATAAAAAGGTAAGAAAAGGTTCTATGCAATCTTTAGAAAAAGTAATTGGTATGCGAGCAAAAAAATCTATTGGTCCTAATAAAGTTATTTCGATCAATTTTTTACAACCACCCTATTTAGTTTTCAAAAACCAGCCGATAAACATAGTATCCCATATTGGTAACCTAAAAGTTGAAATGGCAGGAGTAGCACTTCAAAGTGGTACCAAACAACAACAAGTTTCTGTTAAAAATAATTCTTCTAATAGAGTATTAAAAGGCATAGTTATTGCTCCGAATACGGTTTGGATTCCTTGAATTTTAACAAGTTGCTAAAAAAAGCATAATTTAGCTAAAGTTAATTATAAGATTGCCGTTAAATAGACTAGAAAGATAGATTAAACTCCATTAGAATGTAAATAAGAATGGAAAAGGAAGAAACTTATGGACATTAAATCAGTCACCAGTGGCATTACTAACCGAGTTGCAGACAATAATAGCAACACGGCGAAATCAAATGCTCAAACAAACAGTGATGCTACCTCGGTAAAAAACACGGGTGATACGGTAACATTAAGTACTTCTATTAAAGATTTAGAGCAAACAGCAAAATTGGCCTCTGTTGATAACTCTGCTCGTATTGCAGAGCTTAAGCAAGCGATTAAAGATGGAACCTATCAAGTTGATGCTGAAAAAGTAGCTTCTAAATTACTAGCAACTGAAACCTTAATGGTTGGTACTTAAATTAATCATGACTCAAACAACTGATGCCAATGCCCTTTCCTTGCAAATAAAACAGTTGTTTGACTTATTGTGTGAATTTGAAGCCAATTTAAAACAAGAATCCACTATTTTAAAAACCTCTAATTTAAATGATTTAAATGAAGCTTTACAAAAAAAACAATCTCTAGCAGATAGTATTGATGCTAGCTACCAACAGTTAAGCCCCCTACTATCAACCGATAAAAAACTCTCTCTTAATGAGTTTATGCTGCTAGACCTTTTTAAATCCCTTCCTAAAGCTCTACAAGACTCCTTTAATAAGACCGCTAAAAAAATTGTGCTTTGTAGCGATTTAAATATGGCAAATGGCATGGCTATCCAGTCTTTAAGCAACATTAACCAGTCTGTTCTACATCTCTTACAAGGGCAAGACCCTCATAATAAAACTTATTCTGCGACAGGTGAATCTAAAGTTACCTCTAATAGTTCACGCCCTTTAGGCAAAGCTTAAATTAAAAAAATTAAAGAAGAACTTAATAACTTTTAAGATTTTTTCAAAAAATGGCTTAATTTATGCTTAAATTG
>CAZZKU010000118.1:0-4189 GCA_964654635.1 uncultured Piscirickettsiaceae bacterium
TTAAAGACAATAAGGTAATTAATTTTCAAGAAAAACTGTTTAACAGCTTTAAAACAATTTGCTTAACAACTTAACTTCCCTTATAATGCCCAGTTCTTTTATAAGAAACTTTTTTTAAACAGGATTTGATTTCATGAAACGTACTTTCCAACCTAGTGTTATCAAACGTGCTCGTACCCACGGTTTCCGTGCTCGCATGGCTACAAAAAATGGTCGTAAGATCATCGCTGCTCGTCGTGCAAAAGGACGTAAGCGTTTGACTCCATAGTCACTACTGAAGCAATGACCTCAGTAATGACTATAGAAAAACAAGCTACACAAAATTTTGATGCGCTTAATAATTCCGAAGTATCGGAATTAGTGCAACTTAATTACCAAAATTTAACTCGCCACACCCTTCCTAAGAAACATCGACTTCTAACCCCTAAGGAGTTTCAATTTGTATTTGCTAACGCAAAGAAATTTTCAAACCGTCATTGGACTTTAATTGTTCGCCCTAACCAAGAAAACTTTCCTAGAATAGGCTTAGCTATTGCAAAAAAACAATTAATTAGAGCGGTTTGGCGAAATAGAGTAAAAAGATTGGCAAGAGAAGCATTTGCTCAACATAAACAAGCCTTAAACGGTTATGATATTGTCGTTTTAGGGCGAAAAGAAATGAAAAACATTGACAATTCAACTCTAAAAAACAGCTTTGAACATTTAATTCGCAAGATTAGTGCTAGTGGATTAAAAAATACTAAAAAATCAAGAGATATTAATTAACATGAACATGAGATCTTTATGGTGGATGGCTTTGGCTTTTACCCTTTTGTGGATTTGGATGGAATGGAACGAATTCCAACAAGTTAAATCACTTGCCGTTGCAACCAACGTAGAAAGTTCGGTTACTGCTGATGGCGTGCCTATAGCAAACCAACCAGTATCGCCAAACAACAGCAACAATAGTGGCGTACCATCGGCAACTCAAAATACTGAAGTGCCTACTGCAAAATCTCAAATGACGCAAGCACAGCGTATTCATGTTAAAACTGATGTATTTGATATTGAGATAGATACTCAAGGTGGAGACATTCGTAAAGTGTTTTTACTGGACTATGCCGCAACAGAAGACCATAGCCAACCCTTCCAAATGATGGGCGACTCTGGCCCTATGATGTATATCGCTCAAAGCGGTATTGCCATGCAACCTAATTCAATCCTACCCGCTCCAAACCACAACTCGGTTTTTCAAACAAGCCAAACAGAGCATGTGCTAACTGGCGATACCTTAGTTGTGCCGCTGACTTGGGAACAAGATGGCATTAGGGTAACCAAAACCTATACCTTTAAGCGGGGTGAATACCTAATTGGCATTGATTATACTATCGAAAACATGACCGACACAGACTGGGCTGGTAGCCTGTATTCTCAAATAAAACGTAACACTTATGACCCTGATCACAATGTGATGATGTACACCTACACAGGACCTGTACTGTACGATGGTCACGCCGAAAACAAATATGTTAAACATTCCTTTGATGACCTAGACACACAGCCAGTTTTATCGCAACAAACAACTGGCGGCTGGGCCGCGATGATTCAGCAATACTTCTTAGCAGCCGTTATTCCCGCACAAGATACGCAGAATACTTTTTTTGCCAAGCCTGCTGGTGGTGATAACTATGTTGTAGGAGTGGTCAAGCCTTTAACCACTATTAAGGCAGGTGAAACGGCAACTCTTTCCAGTGATTTATATATCGGGCCAATTATTCAAAGCACGCTAAAAGATGTGGCACCTGGGCTAGAACTTACCGTTGACTATGGTTTCTTAACCCTAATTGCGACCCCTATTTTTTGGTTACTAGAGCTTATCTATTCAGTTATTGGTAATTGGGGTTGGTCAATTATTGTGTTAACTATTATGATTAAACTGGTCTTCTATAAGCTGTCTGAAACCTCTTACCGTTCGATGGCACGCATGAAGAAGTTTCAACCAAAATTGAAGCAGTTAAAAGAAAACTATGGTGATGACAAGGTTATTTTCCAGAAGAAAATGATAGAGTTGTACAAAAAAGAGAAGATAAATCCGCTTGGTGGTTGTTTACCAATCTTAGTACAAATGCCCGTATTTATTGCACTTTACTGGGTACTACTATACTCTGCCGAAATGCGTCAAGCTCCTTGGATACTTTGGATTACCGATTTATCGGCAACCGATCCTTACTTTATCCTGCCAGTATTAATGGGTATTTCTATGTGGGTTCAACAAAAATTAAACCCAATGTCGATGATGGACGAAATGCAACAGAAAGTAATGAAGGTATTGCCTTTCATCTTCACTATTTTCTTTATATTCTTCCCTGCTGGGCTGGTTCTTTATTGGTTAGTAAACAATATACTTTCTGTTGCACAACAGTGGTATATCACCCGAAAAATTGTATCTGGTGAAGAGAAATAGGAGTTAAAAAATGCATTTATCTTATGAAAAATTAGGCTCTGACCACGTTATGTTTGGCAAGGTTGACTACATTGTCATGGACGGTTTACAAGCTGTTTGTTATAAATCAAAAGAGGGTTATTTGCCTTTATCTGCTGATGGCACTAATGTTGTTGCCCCAGCGAATACCGCCTCCGATAACAAACAGCAACAAAGAGCCAGGTCTTTATTTGTACTAAGTTTTAAAATTAACGATGAAGCCGAAGAAATAACCTTTAAGTCTAAAAAGAAAATGGATAAAACCATCGCTTTTTACCAGACCCATTCTTTCATAACCGATATTAATTTTACTGAATATCAGTTAGCTAATTAGGCTAAAATTCAATGTCAGATACCAACCAAGACACTATTGCGGCGATAGCTACCGCACCAGGTCGTGGTGGTGTTGGCATTGTTCGCATATCTGGCTCAAAAGTAGCTGAAATATCTCAAGCAATTTTAGGCTCTCTTCCTAAACCTCGCTATGCAAAATATGGCAATTTTCTAACTGCCGACAAGCAACCGATTGACCAGGGTATCGCCCTCTACTTCCCTAACCCACATTCTTTTACTGGCGAAGACGTTTTAGAGTTACAAGCCCACGGTGGACCGATTGTTTTACAATGGTTACTAGACCGAGTTATTTCATTAGGTGCAAGACTTGCCGAACCTGGCGAATTTTCTAAACAAGCTTTTTTAAATGATAAATTAGACCTTGCACAAGCAGAAGCTATTGCTGATTTAATTGATGCTTCTTCACAACAGGCGGCCAAGTCTGCCTTAAAATCACTACAGGGTGAATTTTCAGCACAAGTTAATGATTTGGTTGAGAAACTTATTCGGCTAAGAATTTTTGTAGAAGCGGCAATAGACTTTCCTGAAGAAGAAATTGATTTTCTATCTGATGGCAAGGTTGCAAAACAACTACAAGATATATTAGACCAACTGCAACAAGTTTTTAATTCCGCCCAACAAGGGGTTTTATTAAGAGAAGGCATGTCAGTAGTAATTTTAGGTCGCCCTAATGCCGGTAAATCTAGCTTATTAAATGCTTTGTCGGGAAAAGATTCTGCCATTGTTACTGATATTGCAGGCACAACCCGCGATATTATTAAAGAAGAAATCCAAATTGATGGCATGCCTTTACATATCTTAGACACCGCAGGATTGCGGGAATCCGCCGATAAAGTAGAACAAATAGGCATTCAAAAAGCCTGGCAAGCCATTGCCGATGCGGATCGGGTTTTGGTAATACTCCAAGCCAGTGAAAAAATTGAAGATGAAGACCAAGCTATCTTAGACAAACTGCCAAACCAAATCCCTGTTACTCTAATTCGTAATAAAATTGATTTAATAGCACTTTCGCCTAAAGTTGAACAGCATCAACAACAAACCACTATTTGGTTATCTGCTAAACATAATCTAGGAATCGATTTATTAAAAGACCACTTAAAATCGACGATGGGCTTTTCCCAAACCGAAGAAGGGGTTTTTATGGCAAGAAAACGCCACCTAGAAGCATTAAGCTCTGCCTTAGAATTGGTGCAAACAGGACAGCATCAATTAAACGCTTTTGCCGCTGGTGAATTATTAGCTGAAGATTTACGCCAAGCACAAAACGCCCTGTCTGAAATAACTGGAAAATTTACCAGTGACGACCTATTAGGTAGAATTTTCACCTCTTTTTGTATAGGTAAATAAAACAAAAATGATTACTCTTAAAATTGA
>CAZZKU010000119.1:0-4142 GCA_964654635.1 uncultured Piscirickettsiaceae bacterium
ACTTGGGTTTATGAGTTAATTTAGCTCATAAGTCCTTTACTTTATTCTAAAATCGAATATAATCCTCCTCTTTCAGGTTTCTCTTAAAATGAACAAAGCCCCCATCTAGCTTGGTTGTTTTAGGCGAAGCCATGATCCACCCCTTATTTATTGCCCGTTAAAACAGTATAAGGATTCGCTATTAAAAGTTATATAGCGGTAATAGGATTACAGATAAAATTTTTAGGACAAGTTATGAAAACATTTGTTGCAAAACCTGCTGAAGTAAAACGTGATTGGTACGTTGTGGACGCAGAAGGCAAAACATTAGGTCGTATGGCCGCAGAAATCGCATCACTTTTACGTGGTAAGCATAAAGTAGAATATACTCCACACGTTGACTGTGGTGATTATATTGTTGTTATTAATGCAGGTAAAGTTGAAGTAACTGGTAATAAGCGTAAAGATAAAATTTACTACCGTTATACTGGTTACGTTGGTAATTTAAAGTCAACTAGCTTTGAAAAGTTAGTAACTGACCGCCCAACTCGCCCTGTTGAATTAGCCGTTAAAGGTATGTTACCTCGTGGCCCTTTAGGTCGTGCAATGATGAGAAAGCTAAAAGTATTTGCTGGATCAGAGCATACGCATTCAGCTCAACAACCTAAAGTTTTAGACATTTAAAAGGAATATACTATGGCAACAGAACAATTCTACGGAACAGGTCGTCGTAAAAGCTCAGTAGCTCGTGTGTTTTTAACAGCGGGTACAGGAAAAATAACAGTTAACGGTCGTGATATTAATGAATATTTTTGTCGTGATACAGACTTAATGGTAATAAATCAACCATTAGAAGCAACTGAAAATGTTGCTAAGTTTGACGCTAAAATCACCGTAAAAGGTGGTGGTACTACAGGTCAAGCTGGTGCAGTACGTCACGGAATTTCTCGTGCGTTACTTATGTTTAGCGAAGAAAATCGTTCAGAGTTACGTCAGCGTGGTCTATTGACTCGTGATGCTCGTAAAGTTGAGCGTAAAAAAGTGGGACTTCGCAAAGCGCGTCGTCGTCCACAGTTCTCAAAACGTTAAGATTATTTATCGTTTCGATACCAAAAACCTGCTTCGTGCAGGTTTTTTTATATCCAGTTTCTAAGTAGGGATTTGGGTATCTAAAAATCGCCCCAAAGTAGTTGTAAAGCAGATAAAACGGCTACTCCCGCGGTCTCTGTTCTTAGTATCCTTTTTCCTAGTTGAATATCGCTAAAGCCATGTGATATTGCTTGTTGTACTTCTTTTGAGGTTAAGCCACCTTCAGCACCTATTAATAAGTGAATAGGTTGCTCTTTTAAAGTTGTTGCCAGTTCATTTAATCCAGAGTTCGCATAGGGGTTAAGTACAATTCCTTTGCTGTTCGCATTATTACTTAACCAGTCGCTATAAATTTCAGCGGAGTGTATGGCTGGAATAGTATTGCGGTTAGATTGCTCACAGGCAGAAATAGCGATATTTTGCCAATGCTCATGCAGTTTAGTTAGTTTTTGCGGGGTTAGTTTGCTATCACAATGCTCGGTTAAGATGGGCTGTATTTCGGTAATACCTAATTCCACGCATTTTTGAATGGTGTAGTTCATTCGGTCACCTTTAGAAATCGCTTGTAATAATACCGTGTGTAAAGGCGATTCGGTATCGGGGCTTGAAATATGGTTAATAACGACATCTGCACTACGGCGACCTGTATGAATTAAGGTGGCTTCTGCTTGATTGCCTTTGCCATCAAAAATTTCAATTGCTCGCTTATCTTTGAGGCGTAATACGGTTAAAGCATAGTGAGACTGTTGTTTGTTAAGCGGTAGGGTCGCCCCTTGCTGATATTGCAGGGGCAGATAAAACCGTGAAATTCGCATTTTTTATTTAAACGTTAGGTTTTTAGCAATATTTAAACTGGCTTCGGCTTGGTTCATGCTGTAAAAATGAATCCCAGGAGCGCCTGCATCAAGTAGTTTTTGAGCAAGGTTGGAGACCACATCTTCGCCAAAAGCAAGTAAACCAGCTTGGTCATCATCAAAACTTTCTAGTCTACATTTTAACCAGCGTGGCACTTCTGCTCCGCAAGCTTCAGAAAAGCGGATTAAATTATCATAATTTAAAATCGGCATAATGCCTGGAATAATCGGTAAATCAATCCCATTTTTTTCACAGTTGTCGATAAAGTATAGGTAGCTATCAACATTGTAAAAATATTGAGTAATGGCCGCATCCGCCCCTTGATCAACCTTATGCTTAAACCATTTCATGCCAACAGTACAGTTGCGAGCTTGCGGGTGGGTTTCTGGATAGGCAGCCACTTCTAGTTTAAAAGTATTGCCACGGGTTTTTTTAATGTAGCTTACTAGGTCGCTGGCATATTTAAAATTCCCTGGGTCCATCATGCCAGAAGGCAAATCGCCACGCAGAGCAACTATACGCTTAACTCCGAGTTTTTCATAGGTGTCTAATAGCTCGGTTAAGCTTTCTTCAGTTGCACCGATGCAGGTTAAATGCGGGGCAGATTCAAATTGGGTGTTTTGTTGAATATATTTGACCGTTTCTAATGTTTTGGCTTGAGTAGTTCCACCAGCACCGTAAGTTACCGACATATATTCAGGGTTAAGAACACTTAATTCTTGAATAACTGTTTTTAGTTTGTTCATGCCCTTTTCAGTTCTAGGCGGAAAAAATTCTAAACTAATTTTTTGTTCATGTTTACTTTGGCTTTTCATTTTTTATAATCCTGCATCAGCTTTTAATACGGCTGCCTTATCGGTTTTTTCCCAAGTAAATTCAGGCAGTTCACGACCGAAATGTCCGTAAGAAGCTGTTTTTTGGTAGATTGGTCGGTATAAATCTAACATCTCAATTAAGCCTTTTGGTTTTAAATCAAAATGCTCTCTAACCAATCTTTCAATTAAGTCAATGTTTACTTTTTCAGTACCAAAAGTTTCTAAGCTAATAGAAGTCGGTTCAGCAACGCCTATGGCATAAGAAATTTGAATTTCACACTTGTCAGCCAAGCCTGCAGCCACTATATTTTTAGCCACATAACGACCTGCATAGGCCGCAGAGCGATCTACTTTTGAAGGGTCTTTGCCAGAAAAAGCACCACCACCATGTCTTGCCATACCGCCATAGGTATCGACAATTATTTTGCGTCCAGTTAACCCCGCATCACCAACTGGGCCGCCAATAACAAAACGCCCTGTCGGGTTAATGTGATATTGGGTATTGCTGTTTAGCCATTCGCTTGGCAGAACGGGTTTAATAATTTCTTCCATTACCGCTTCGTGTAAATCAGCGTTTGAAACCTCTGGTCTATGTTGGGTAGATAATACGACCGCATCAACGCCGACGGGTTTGTCATCTTGATAACGTAGGGTTATTTGGCTTTTTGCATCTGGGCGTAGCCAATCAAGTTTACCGTTTTTACGCAACTCGGCTTGTTTTTCCATTAAGCGGTGGGCATAAAAAATAGGTGCTGGCATCAGTATATCGGTTTCATTAGAAGCATAGCCAAACATCAATCCTTGGTCGCCAGCCCCTTGTTCATGCGCGTCTGAATCGTCCACGCCCTGGGCTATTTCTGGCGATTGCTTACCAATGGAGCTTAGAACGGCGCAAGTTGCACCATCAAATCCTAAATCGCCATGGTTGTAACCAATATCAGTCACCACTTTTCGCACCAATTCTTCTTGGTCAACCCATGCTTTGGTGGTAATTTCACCGCCTAAAACTACCATGCCTGTTTTAATAAAAGTTTCACAGGCTACGCGGGCTTTAGGGTCTTGTTTTAATATTGCATCTAACATGGCATCTGAAATTTGGTCGGCAATTTTGTCAGGATGTCCTTCTGAAACAGATTCAGAGGTGAATACGGTGGTTTTTGTAGTTGTTTTTGTAGTGGTTCTGGTCATGATTTAGTTCCTCAAAAATAAAAAAATAACTGAGGTACGGGGCGGGAAGCTTTACAATTAAGCTGAATCCTCGCTTTAGCCGTACTTTTAACGCGCCCGCAAGCTGAATAGTTCAAATCGGCGCTTAGAAAACTCTCTAAGCCTTCATTCTCTTAAAAATCCGCACCACTTGCAAGTTTTTTCTAAGTTAAAGTGTATTTATTATTTTACGCATAA
>CAZZKU010000120.1:0-4137 GCA_964654635.1 uncultured Piscirickettsiaceae bacterium
ATGGACATTTCACATATATTAAACGGTTTAAATGATGCTCAACGAGAAGCGGTAACCGCTGAAAATCAACACGCCCTTATTTTAGCAGGAGCGGGCAGTGGTAAAACCCGAGTATTAATCCACCGAATTGCTTGGTTAACCGAGGTTATGGGATTTTCTCCGTACAATGTTTTAGCGGTAACCTTTACCAATAAAGCCGCTAGTGAAATGCGCGGGCGTATGGAAGACTTAATAGGCTCACAAGCCTTGGGCGTAACCATGGGTACTTTTCATGGCATTGCTTATAAGTTATTAAGAACCCATTTTAAAGAAGTAGGGCTACCACAAAGCTTTCAAATATTAGATTCCGATGACCAAAAAAGGGTGGTAAAACGCTTGCTAAAAGCGATGGAGCTAGATGAAACTCAATGGCCACATAAACAAGTCATTTCGTTTATTAATGGCGAAAAAGAAGAAGGCCGTCGTCCACAGCATATAGACCCTGGGCATAATCCTTATATCATGAAAATGGTGCAAATTTATCAGGCATACGAGGCACAATGCAAACGCTCTGGCTTGGTTGATTTTGCTGAATTATTATTACGAGCGCATGAACTTTGGTTAAAAAACCCACAGGTGCTTGCCCACTATCAAAGTCGTTACCGCCATATTTTGGTAGATGAGTTTCAAGATACCAACAGCTTACAGTACGCTTGGTTGCGAGTACTGGCAGGGGAAAGTGGTAAATTATTTATTGTCGGCGATGACGACCAATCTATTTATGGTTGGCGTGGGGCTAAAATTGAAAATATTCGCCAATTTGAAATTGATTTTAACGAGGTCAAAACCGTTCGTTTAGAACAAAATTACCGCTCAACTGGCACTATTTTAAAAGCCGCTAACGCATTAATTTTGCACAATGAAGATCGTATGGGTAAAAATTTGTGGAGCGCGGGCGAAGAGGGTAGTTTAATAAAACTATACGAGGCTTTTAATGAATTTGACGAAGCCCGTTATGTTTGCAATCAAGCTGAAAAATGGCTAGAACAAGGCGGAGCTCGTTCCGATATTGTGGTGTTGTATCGTTCCAACGCCCAGTCACGAGTAATGGAACAAGCTTTGCTACAAGCACAAATTCCTTACCGAGTTTATGGCGGACTACGTTTTTATGACCGAGCAGAAATTAAAGATGTTTTGGCGTATTTAAGGCTGATCATTAACCGCACCGATGATGCCGCTTTTGAACGGGTTTATAATCATCCGCCAAGAGGAATAGGCAATAAAACCGCGGATAAAATTCGAGAAATAGCCAAGATACAACAAATTCCACTTTGGCAAGCGGCAAATCTTTTATTAGCAGGTGACTTAACCGCCAGAGCTAAAACTTCTATTAGCACTTTTTTAAGTTTAATAGATAATCTGGATAAAGCCACTAAAGAGGACGATTTACAAGACCAGGTAATGAAAGTAATTAGCCGTTCAGGCTTACAAATGCACTTTGAAAAAGACAAGTCTGAACAAGGGCAAGGGCGTTTAGAAAATATAGATGAATTAATTAACGCGGTTAGTGTTTTTAAACCACGCGAGATTAACCAGTCAGAAGATGCTCCAGAAACAAATACGGCTGATTTTATGGACACCGTTCCGATGGAGCCTCTAGCCGAGTTTTTAGCCCAAGCCGCGCTAGAAGCTGGCGAACAACAGGCTGATGAATGGGAAGCCTCGGTTCAACTAATGACTTTACATGCTGCTAAGGGCTTAGAGTTTCCGCTGGTCTTTATGATTGGACTTGAAGAGGGATTATTCCCTTCGCAACAATCGCAAGAAGACAACCAGCGTTTAGAAGAAGAACGCCGCCTAGCCTATGTAGGCATTACTCGTGCCGAACAGCAACTGGTGTTGTGCTATGCTAATAGAAGACGAATACATGGTAAAGAATTTTACCCACAACCTTCTCGTTTTTTAAAAGAAATTCCTGCTGACTGTATCGACCAAGTTCGACTCAAAACAAGCTCACCTAATAATAACTATGCACCAAGTGGCTTTAATTCACCAGCAAAAATAAATGAAACTGAATATCCGATAGGAAGCCAGGTCTTTCATCAAAAATTTGGACAAGGCACGGTGCTTGCCACCGAAGGAGCGGGCGAAAGCGCACGTATTAAAATAAATTTCAAACACGCAGGTTCTAAATGGCTGGTGGCAGGCTTTGCTAACCTTGAAAAGGGTTAAATTAAGCCATGAAACCGCCTTTAAAATCCTCCAAAAACCCTAAAATCGCCAGGGGTGGTGGTTCCCTATTGGCTGAAAAATCGATTCAAAAACTGCTTTTAAACCGCTTTAAACACGCTAAAGAAGACTTTCACCTAGTAGAAAACAGCTTTAGCTCTGCTGCAAATTTTTTCTGGGCTGTTGAAAACTGGATAGACAACACCAATAGCCAGCAAACTTTAACTTACAGTCTATTTGAAAGCCAACAACAAATTAAAGCCACCCTTGATAAATTATCAGCACAAGAACAAGACTTACTAAACATTTCTTTTTTTTTACTACCTGGAAGACACCAAACTAGCCTATTCAATGGACGGATACAATTAATAATATGGGTTGGTGAACCGATAACCAATTTAAAACAACAAACCAAAAAAGTCGATGCTTGGCTACTTAATAGAACGACTAAAGGAACTGACGACAAGTGGATAAAAGAATTTGTTAACCAAATGGTGCAATTAAGCCAACCAAAAGCTCTCTATATTAATGAGAGTGATGAGAATGCTAAAATTAAAACCCTACTAATAAAAAAAGGGGTTTCTGCCACAGAAAACTTTGGTGAATATATTCACCCACGCTCTTTTACCGAGAGCAAACCTTGGTTTAGCTCACCTGTTAAAATAGACGATGGCTTAGCTAAAACCGCCTGCGTTATTGGAGCAGGGCTAGCAGGAGCATCTGTGGCTTATAAACTAGCTAGCGAAGGTTGGAAAGTAACTGTTTTAGAAGCAGAACCTCTGCCCGCAACTCAAGCATCAGGCAACTTAGCTGGGGCGATTCACCCTTTAGTGACCGCAGATTGGAATATTCGTAGCCAGTTTTATCAAGCGGGTTATGAATCTACTTTAAACTGGCTAGAAGACTGGTTAGAAGCGGAAGAAATTATTGGCGATTTAAGCGGTCTTATCCAATTAGCCATGGATGAGAAAATGCAACAGCGTTTGCAAAGAGCCATTAAACAAGTGGATATCCCGCCCGAATTTGCAAATTGGTGTTCGCCAGAAGAAGCCAGTGAATTAATTGGACTAAAAACCGATTTTCCTGGACTGTTTTTTAGCAAAGCGGGCTGGGTAAACCCGCTTTCAGTAGTTAAACGTTGCTTAGCACATAAAAATATTCAGGTTATTTATCAACAAACAGTACAAGAATTAAAGCAATGCCCTAACGACTCCAGCTGGAAAATAAGCACAAAAGAGTCCTTGCAACAAGTTGCTTCCGTTTTAATCGTGGCGACAGGTTCATTAAATACTAAATTAAACCAACAATTAAATTTGCCCATACGTCCGGTAAAAGGACAAGTTAACCACTTTGACAACAACACGCCAAGCAAAACATTAAAAACAACCGTTACTCACCAAGGCTATTCAGTCAGCAATATAAAAATAAATGGGCAAAGTATGGCAGTAAGCGGAGCTACCTTTGAAGCTCCTAATTTATCTGCCACAGGTTCAAAAGAGGCGACAGAAACCAACCTAGACATGGCGAGTAAAGCCTTGCCAAACTGGATTAACAAGCCAGCACGGCTAGAAAAAAACCCGTACAAAGTCGGATTCCGTCCAACCACCCCAGACCACCTTCCATTAATTGGGGCAGTGGTTAATGCCGACCATTCTTCACAAGCTTACTACCAACGCTCACATACTCACGCAGTATTTCGCTACCCAAACCAACAATATCAAACGGGTTTATTTGTCTCTAACGGACATGGAGCAAGGGGCTTAATGTCAGTATTTTTAGCTGCCGAAATTATTTATGCCCAGATAACCAACAAAACCAGCCCCATCGCTAAAAACATAGATAATGCGATACATTTAGAACGATTTAAAGTCAGAAATTGGCGTAATGGAAAAGAGTTTTAATGTTCTTTTCTTCAAACTCTTACCAATC
>CAZZKU010000121.1:0-4133 GCA_964654635.1 uncultured Piscirickettsiaceae bacterium
AGCTATATTTAAATAGGTTGAGAGTCCACCGAATCAACCATATGTATAGTTCTGGTTGGGAAGGCTATTTCTGCCCCGTGTGCTTCGATAATATTGGCTATTGCCAATAGCACTTCTTGTTTAATTCTTCTGTACTCAACCCACTTAGTGGTTTTGGTAAAGGTATAAATATCAATATCTAAGGTTGATGCTCCAAAAGCTCCTAGATAGACAAAAAGCGTTTGGTTTTTGTCTATGTCATCATTATCAATCAACATTTGTTTAATCGCTTCGCTAATAGACTCGACTTGTTTTAAATCGTCATAACGCACCCCTACTGTTTCTTTAATACGGCGATTATTCATTCTGGTTGGGTTTTCAATGGAGATGGTTGAAAATGTACCATTGGGTATATACAAGGGGCGTTTATCAAAGGTTCTAATCACCGTCATTCTCCAGCCAATTTTTTCAACCGTTCCTTCTATTGACTTGTCTGGTGAACGTACCCATTCGCCTACTTTAAAAGGCTTGTCTATATAAATCATCAAGCCACCGATTAGGTTGCCCACAAGATCTTTTGCCGCAAAGCCTACTGCGATGCCGCCCATTCCTCCAAAAGCAATCAAACCTGTCAAATTAACCCCTAGAGAACTTAGTACAAACAAGGCGGTAAAAATAAATACCGTTAGTTTAAATATTTTCACCAACGCTTCAATGGTAACGGGATCCCATTTCGACATACTTTCTAAACGCTGTAAATTGTTTTCAAGGTCTCCTACCAATCTTATTGAAAACCAAGCTACTGAAATAAGGGCTAAATTTGATTTCAAACCAGCAAGATAGGGAATGCCCACTTGTAATAACGAAAATGATTTAAAAACCAAAAACAGTGCCATCATCACTCCTGATAGCCAAATATAAAATGAAACAGGGATTTTCAGTGCGGTAACGGTTACCAATAAAAATATCTTATTTTTCTTAGAAAACTGTTCTGCTAGGGTTTTCAAAATAGTTCTGGCAATCAAGTCTATCGAAAAAGTAATAATTAAAACTATTACCAACAGTAATAACCACAATTGCCCACCAAAAAACTCCGCTATACTGCCCCAAACAGTTGGTGACCATGAAACTAATTGAGCAAAAATATCTTGAATAAAGTTTTGAAAAAGGTCATCAGACCCTACTGTTCCAGCTTGATGCAATAGCTCAACCGTTTCTTGTTTCTCTTCACTCATAGTGGAATATCCTGTTGTTTTATTGTGTGCATAAATGCATTAACCTTAAAAGAAGCGTCTTGCCATAAAGGGTTGCTATGTAAATATTGTTGTTTAAGTTTTGGCTTGCCGTGTAGGCGTATCAAACGAGTATGAGACAGTATGTTATTTACAGGCTTTAAGCTAGAAAGAACCTCTGAAACCATTTCTAAGTCATTACAAAGTAAGATTAAATCACAACCTGCATCTAAAGCTTCTGTTACTCTATTTAAAGGAGAACCAAAAAGTGCAGCAGCCTGCATAGACATGTCATCGCTTATAATTGCACCATCAAAATGGCATTGCCCACGCAAAATATCTTGTAGCCATTTCTTAGAAAACCCTGCTGGCTTAGCATCTATTTTAGGATAAATTACATGAGCAGGCATAACCGCTTCTATTTTATTTTCAATTAGTTTTAAAAAAGGTTGTATGTCTTTTCGGCTAATCTGGTTAAAGCTTCGCTCATCAATGGCTATTTCTTTATGGGTATCTTGTTCAATAAAACCATGCCCAGGGAAATGTTTTGCCACACAAGCCATACCAGCCTTGTGCATGCCCGACATTAGTTTGGCGGATAGATTGGCAACAATCAGTTCGTTCGCATCAAAAGAACGGTCGCCAATCACTCGGCTATCGCCATAGTCTAAATCAACCACAGGAGCAAAACTAAAATCAACCCCTACTGCTAGAAGTTCGGTAGCAAGTAACCAACCCACCGTCTGGGCTAATTCCAAAGCTTCTTTTTGATTTGAATGGTACAACCTACCTAGCTCACCCATTGCTGGCAAACGAGTAAAGCCTTCACGAAAACGTTGCACTCGCCCACCTTCATGGTCAACCGCAATTAATAATTTAGGGTGACGCAGTTGGTGAATTTCGTTGGTAAGAACCTGTAGCTGTTCTACCGATTGATAATGGCGACTAAATAAAATAACTCCCGCTACGGCAGGGTTTAATAGACGTTGTTTATCTTGCTGGGTTAAAACCAAACCTTCAACATCAATCATCAAACAGCCCAAGGGCATTGCTTTACCTAACAGTTTTTCCATACTTTATTGTCGCCCTTTTGACTTTACGTCTAAATAATCTCGCCATCTATCACCTACCAGGTTTACTGCCAACACCACTAGCATTAACGCGATGCCTGGAAATAAAACAAGATGCGGTGAAACCAGTAGATACCTTGTGCCTTCACGAATCATATTGCCCCAAGAAGCATCAGGAGCTTGCACTCCTAAGCCTAAAAAAGACAAACCCGCTTCTGAAATAATTGCACCCGCTATGCCAAAAGTTGCTTCAACCCCTAGCGTTGCCAAAATCAAAGGTAACACGTGCTTAAATAAAATCCACGGAGTTGTTGTGCCGAGTGCTTTGGCAGCTTGAATATGTTCGCGGTGCTTGATGCTTAAAGTTTGCGCTCTGGCTAGCCTTGCATAACCAACCCAGCCCACTGTAACCAGTGCAAATATAACATTTTCAATACCTGGCCCTAAAATAGCCGCCAGGGCAATAGCTAATAACAAACCTGGGAAGGCTAGAAATACGTCGATAATTTTTACAACAACGCCATCAATCCAACCACCCATATAGCCACTATAAACGCCAATGGTTGTGCCTATTATAAATGAAAAAACAACCACGCTAATCGCAACATAAAACGAGGTTTGTGCACCTAAAAGTAATCGTTCAAAAACGGGGCGACCCAATTCATCTGTACCAAAAATCGCATCGGTATTCGGCGGAACTAACATGTTATTTAAATCAACAACATTTGAAGCATCACTTATAAAAGGAGCTACCAATGCCATTATTAACCAAAGTGCTAAAATTAAATATGGCAGGAAACGAATGGTTTTTAAGATGGTTATTTTAATCATATTTCTACCCTATGCCCCAATCTAATACGCGGGTCTAACCAAGCATAAACAATTTCGGTTAAGCCATTAATGGTGATATAGGCAACACTAATAATTAAAATACAAGCCTGCACAACAGGGTAATCTCGACGCTGAATGGAATCCACCAACAACTGCCCTAAGCCTGGCCAATCAAACACCACTTCGGTAATAACCGCACCACCTAATAAAGTCCCTAGCTGTAAACCCAATATGGTTACCACGGGTAACATGGCATTTCTAAGTGCATGCTTGCCATACACTGAAGAAGCAGGCAGTCCTTTTGCTTTGGCGGTTTTTATAAAATCTTCATGGTATATTTCTAGTAATGACGCTCTTAACATGCGTGCCAAAATAGCCGCTAAAGCAGTCCCCAAGGTTAATGCGGGTAATAACCAGGAAAAACCTTGTTCTGCCCCACTAACGGGCAACCAACCTAGTGTAATGGAAAAAAGTAAAATTAACATCGGCCCTAACCAAAAATTAGGAATAGAAACTCCAACTAAAGATACCGACATAGCTAAATGGTCAGGCAAATCCCCTACCCTAATTGATGCCCAAATCCCCAAAGGAAAAGCGATTAAAATAGCAATAAACAACGCCATTAAAGCCAGTTGCAAGGTATAGGGAAAACGTTGATAAATAAGTTCAGATACGGGCTGTTGGTAAAACAAAGACTGCCCTAAATCGCCCTGTAGCAAGCCTGACATATAATTCCAATATTGTTGCCAAAGGGGTAAATCTAAGCCCAATTGTTGGCGCAAAATAATTTCATCAGCAGGGCTTGCCCAATCTCCTAGCATGACCGCAACGGGATCGCCTGGCACCAGGTGAATTAACAAGAACACAAGAGAGCCAACAATCCAGGATATAAAAAAAACAGAAAGAATTAGGCGAAAGATGGTTTGAATCATTTGTAATGGGTATATTTATAAGTTAAGAAAAGTAAAACTATACACTATTTATACCCCACCCCTGGCGATTTTTGGCATTGATTGGTTTA
>CAZZKU010000122.1:0-4097 GCA_964654635.1 uncultured Piscirickettsiaceae bacterium
GCTATTCTTTACTTTCTATCCAACAGCTTCGAATGCTTAAGCGCATACACATCAAATATGGTGATTGCCATTGCCGCCATAACTGGACCAAAAAACAGCCCAATAATGCCAAAGTGGATTAAACCTGCAAACGTTGACAATACAGTAATTAAAGTATGATTAGCAACCGCAAGATCGTTTCCTGAACCAGCTAAAGACCTAGAAATCTTTTTAATCATAATTGGACGCAGTACATTATCAACAATAAAGCCATTGATTACTGCCCCCATAAACACCACCAAACCTGCCGAGATATAATCGCCTTTAGCCGCCAAAACAATCGATACGGGAATCCACACCAACGCTGCCCCAACGATAGGTATAAATGAAGTGACCGCTATTGCCATGCCTAAAAACAAACCTGGCAAGCCCACCGCCCAAGCCAATAAAGCAAAACTAATTCCTTGTATCAAAGCAATACCTAAAATAGATAGCAATAAAATAGTCGATAAATTAGCAAACCTAGACATAATCATACGGTCGTACACGTTATCTAAAGGTGAAAGAACCATTAGGTGATGCGTTATTTTTTCACCATCTCGATAAAAGAAATATAAAGCAAAAACCGCTAATGCCATAAAGGTTAAGAAAGAAGCTGAACTACCAAAAACACCTTGTACTAAAAAAACAATAGCCGATTGAAAAAACTCAACAATAGCTACTGAGTTTGCCTGTAAGTGTTCTAACAATTTTAATTGCGTTTCTTCTGGCAAGGGAATCATTTGAATAGTGTTATTACCTAATTCTTTCAACGACTCTGGCGACTGTAGTGCCAACCAGCTCTCTGCTTTGCCATACATTTGCCCTATTTGTAAGCCCACTTTTAACATTAAATAACTCACTGGAGCGATTACCGTTACAAAAACCAATACACTCATAATGGCAGAGGCATAGTCTGCTTTGCCCTTCACTTTAGGCAAAACTTTTAAATAAAAAGCAGAAGTAGCGGTGGCTAAAATCATCGCAAAAAACAAGGCTTCTAAAAAAGGCGAAAAAAGCCACAGCAAGCCAACAATGGCAACCAATAATAATATTGATAAAAAACTGTTTTCTAATGTTTGCTTTGTGCGCATAAAGCGGTATCCTAAAGTCAATAATGATTTAAAGGGCAAATTTTACATGAATCCTAAACTAAAAAAAGTAGTAATTCGCCCAGCGGGCAGAATGCAGGTACTATCTTATAAAGAAGCTTACCAGCTTTGTGATGATTCTAACAGTGGCTTAAATGAAGTTTTCAGGCGTTGCACCCTAGCGGTACTGAATACAGGAATTAAAGAAGATGACCCCGAAGTTATGCTTTCAGCTAACCAAAACTACAAGGTAAAAGTACAGGTAAAAGGTAGAGGCATTCAACTAGAATTTGATAACCCGCCTGAATATGCTTTTGTAGATGATGAAATGATTATTGGGCTACAAGAACATCTTTCAGCGGTGCTACGCGACCTACTGTATGCTAAAAACCAAATTTTAGACAATGCCGACTTTGACCTGAGCGATAGTGAAGACATAACCAATGCCATTTTCCATTTAAGCCGAAATGCGGGCTTAATAAAAAGTAATCGAGACCCCAAAATTGTCGTCTGCTGGGGTGGGCATTCTATCTCTCTGCCTGAATACAAATACACCAAACACGTAGGCTATCAATTAGGACTAAGGCTGTTTGATATTTGCACCGGCTGTGGCCCTGGTGCAATGAAAGGGCCCATGAAAGGAGCTATATTAGGGCATCGAAAACAACGTTCTGACCAACCTCGTTTTATTGGGTTAACCGAACCAGGCATTATTGCAGCCGAAGCTCCAAATGCGATTGTAACTGAATTATCAATTATGCCCGACATTGAAAAACGTTTAGAAGCCTTCGTACGCATCGGACATGGCATAGTAGTCTTTCCAGGTGGTGCAGGCACTATGGAAGAGATACTCTATATATTAAGTGTCCTGCTACACCCTAAAAATAAAGGCATTCCTTTTCCAGTTGTTTTAACCGCACCAGAAACTAGCCGAGAATACTTTGATGCGGTGTTATTATTCATAACCAATGCACTAGGGCAAGAAGCCCGAAAAAAACTAAACTTACTAATCGAAGCTTCAGAAGAAGTGGCTATTACTATAAAAAATGGTATTCAAACAGTTCGAGAATTTCGTAAAAAATCACAAGATGCCTACTACTACAACTGGAATTTGCACATTCCTATTGAGCTACAACAACCCTTTATCCCAACCCACAAAAACATCGAACAACTACAAATTAACAAGCAACAACCCGTGCATTTACTGGCAAGTAATTTACGCAAAGTATTTTCTGCCATTGTTGCGGGTAACGTTAAATCAGAAACCGTACAAGAAATTAAAAAACACGGCGTTTTTAAAATTCATGGCGATACTGAAATAATGCACGACATGGACAAGTTACTACAATCGTTTGTCAAACAACGACGCATGAAACTGGGCACAGCAAAATATGACCCTTGTTATAAAATCATTAATGGTTAATTTCTTTAAAGACCGCTAACATGGCAACAGCAAAAACAACTAGAGCTAAAACTACAATATATTCCATTTTTATATTTCTTCCAGTTCATCTAATTTTTTATAGACAATTTTAACAACTTTAACAAAGAGCCAAGCGAATAAGGCAACTACAAACAAACTAGCCATTAAAATAACAACATGTGTAGTTTGATAATTTTGAGCCATCCAAGCTAATATTGAAATTGATATTGCGACAATTATAGCAAAAACCATTTTCAGCCAAGCTAGCTCTTCTTTTATTCTAGATTCTTTCGACATAATTACAGATTATACATGATTAGCATATAATATACTCTCTATTAATTTGAAACAGAAACCAACATGACATTTGAAGAACTAGAACTCGACCCAGAATTACTCAACGCCATTGCCGAGCAACACTATAATAAACCCACCCCCATTCAAGAGCAGGCTATTCCCCACTTGCTAATGAGGAAAGATGTATTGGCAGGAGCGGCAACCGGTACAGGCAAAACCGCCGCTTTTGTGCTGCCCGCACTACAGTTGCTACTAGACACCCTTACGCCCAAGCAACGACACCACAACCCAAGACACCACAACCCAAGGATATTAATTTTATCTCCAACCAGAGAGCTAGCATTCCAAACCCACAAGGTAGTGAAACAACTAGCCACGCACACTCCTTTTGTAAGCCAAATTATTACTGGTGGATTTTCTGCCGAGCAACAACTAGAAAAACTCCAACAACCTATTGATATTTTAGTAGCCACTCCTGGTCGCTTGCTTAATATTATGAGCCAAGAATTTATCGACCTATCCAATATAGAGCTAGTCATTATCGACGAAGCCGACCGCATGCTAGATATGGGACAAGGGCCGGATGTAAACGCACTACTTGAAGCCATTCCAGCAGACTTCCAAGCCGCTTGTTTTTCTGCAACCCTAGCAGGTTCAAGCATTAAAAGGTTTGCCGAAAACATCTTAGACAACCCTGAATTAATCCAAGTCGATGCCCCCAATCAACAATCTGCCAATGTACAACAACAAATTATATTTGCCGATGACAAAAAACATAAACTAGCTTTACTAAAGAACCTACTTGAAGATGAAACTTGCCTAAGTGCCATTGTATTTTGCAATAAAAAAGACAAAGCAATCGAGCTAGACCAATGGCTACAACAGCAAAAAATATCTAGCACCGTATTACACGGCGACCTAGTGCAAGCAAAACGACTAGCCAAAACCAAAAGCTTCATGGCTAAAAAAATAAAAGTGCTGGTTGCCACCGACGTTGCCGCCCGTGGTTTAGACATGCTAAACATTACCCACGTAATTAATTACGACCTACCCTACCGTGGCGACATTTACATTCACCGCATAGGCAGAACCGGCAGAGGACAGCAAGCAGGTATAGCCTATAGCTTAGTAGAATCGCATGAAATACCGCAACTAAGCCGTATTCAATATCATATGCAAGCCAAAATCCCTATTAGCAAAATAAAAGGCATGGAGGCTAAAACTAAGGTAGGAAAAGCGGTAAAGGCACATAAAAAACCGCATAAAAA
>CAZZKU010000123.1:0-2579 GCA_964654635.1 uncultured Piscirickettsiaceae bacterium
ATATAAATTAACATGATGCGTACAGCACAAGTTTTATTGTTAATTGGGCTTGTTTTTTTAGTTCCTAAAGCTTTTGCAGAAGAGTCAGTACGCATTGCAGTAGCGGCTAATTTTTTAGCCACCATTAAACTTATCGCGAAAGATTTTACTAAACAAACGGGTATTGCTGTTCATTTATCGAATGGTTCTACGGGTATGTTGTATGCACAAATTACCCGTGGAGCACCTTATGATCTGTTTTTTTCTGCCGATAGTCACCGCCCAGAACTGTTAGAAAAAGCGGGTTTAATTGAAGAAAACAGCCGTTTTACTTATGTAACCGGTCGCTTGGTGGTTTGGGCGCGAGACCCCAGTGTTTCTACTAACTTGGCAGAACTCCGCTTAGATCAACCTGGTTTTCGGTTCTTTTCTATTGCAAACCCTAAAATAGCACCTTACGGAGTGGCGGCAAGATCGGTGTTAAAACATTATGGATTGTATGAAACCTTGCTGGAAAACAATCGGCTTGCACTAGGTGAAAACATCGGCAAAACCTACCACTATATTGCAACGGGCAATGCACAAATTGGTTTGGTTGCCAAGTCTTATATGCGTAGACCGCATCAGGGAAGCTATGTTGAAGTTGATCCGAGCCTTTACCAACCTATTTATCAGCAGGCAGTGATTTTGAAAAATAGAAACACACCCGCTGTTCAGTCCTTTCTAAAATTTTTTCACTCTAAAGCAGTGCAAGAAATTATTAAACAAAATGGTTATGGATTGCTAGAGTGAGTATTTTAGAAGGCGTTAGCCTACAACCACTTTGGGTAACGTTACAAGTAGCAACCTATACAACTATTTTGTTAATTGTTTTAGGAACGCCATTAGCACTTTGGTTATCTCGCATAACAGGCCCTAAAAAGGCGATATTAGAAGCAGTGGTTGCTTTGCCTTTGGTACTTCCGCCGACCGTATTAGGTTTTTATTTATTAGTGACGATTGGTCCTGGTGGGCCAGTAGGTGATTTATGGGCATCTTTTGGTTTTGCCCCGTTAACCTTTTCTATGACGGGTTTGGTTATAGGTTCTTTTTTTTATTCCTTACCTTTTGCAATTCAACCGCTGATGAATGGTTTTGAGCTATTAGGCAAGCGACCTTTAGAAGCGTCTTCCTCTTTAGGAGCTGGCAAAATTGACCAGTTTTTTTCAGTGACCCTGCCTTTAACTCGTCGGCATTATTTAATTGGTGCAACGCTTGCCTTTGCCCACACGGTAGGAGAATTTGGCGTTATTTTAATGCTAGGCGGAAATATTCCTGGAGTAACCCAAGTCGCATCCATTGCAATTTATGACCATGTTGATGCGATGGAGTATAGCCAAGCACATGTTCTATCAGCAATTATGTTGGTAATGAGTTTGCTGGTACTTAGTATTGTTTATGGTTTGAATCGCCGTTTAGAAGTGAAAATAGGGTGAGTATAGTATGAGTCTATCAGGAAACTTAACCCTTACCCGTGGTGACTTTACCCTTAATACGGGTGATTTTGAATTTCCATCTAGTGGTTTAACCGCCATATTTGGGCAGTCTGGTTGCGGTAAAACCAGTTTTTTACGTTCCTTAGCAGGTTTTGAAAGTAGTGCTACTGGTGAAGTGTTTTTTCAACAACAGGCTTGGTTACATAATAAAAAAAGCGTGCCAGTGCATAAACGCCAACTGGGTTATGTGTTTCAAGAAGCCAGTTTATTTGCCCATTTAAATGTAGAAAAAAATTTACACTATGGTTTAAAAAGAGCACCTAAACCACACAAAATAGACTTTAATCAGGTTGTAAATTGGCTAGGCTTGGCTGAATTGTTAAGCAGAGATGTACAAACCCTTTCTGGCGGAGAAAAACAACGGGTGGCAATTGGGCGAGCCTTGTTAGGGCAACCAAAAATACTAATGATGGACGAGCCAATGGCTGCATTAGATATGCAGGCAAAACAGCAAATACTGCCTTATCTTGAAAAGCTACGTGATAGCTTAGAAATTCCTATTTTATACATTACCCACTCCCCCGACGAAGTGGTTAGGCTTGCCGATACGGTCGTATTTATGTCAAAGGGAAATCTTGATTCAATTGAGAGTATTGAACAGGCATTAAATCGTCCAGATTCTCCGTTATACCAAAACCAAGACCCACGTTCGGTTTTATCAGCAACCTTAGATAGCCATACTTTAGAAGACAGCCTGTCCTTGTTAAAAGTCGGTGAAGAGGGCTTGTCGATTCCTTACCTAGATAAAAAACTAGGTAGCCAAATCAGGGTGGTTATTGCCGCCAATCAGGTAAGTTTAATGCAGCAAGAACCGCCAATAACTTCTATGTTAAACCACCTGCCCGTCGTGGTTGAAGAAATTGTTGAGTTTAATGAATACAGCGTGCTGGTTCAGTTAAGAATAAAAGGCGAGGTTTGGCCACTATTGGCACAAATTACGAAACGTTCAATGAAAAAGTTAAAGATTAAGCCAGGAAGTGAATGGGTTGCCGCAATTAAATCGGTTTCTATTTTAAATTAACCAGTCTGATAGGACCCACCCCTGGCGAAATTTGGCTTTTTAAG
>CAZZKU010000123.1:2679-4083 GCA_964654635.1 uncultured Piscirickettsiaceae bacterium
ATTGCTGAATTATAGGTAATTAACTTAAAAGGAACTTGTTTTATAGAACCATCTTCGCTAAGAATCATTACCGACAATAACCATTCCATAGTATTAACCGTACAAAAAGCTAACATGGATTTTCCTTGATAAATTCCGTTATCACTTTTTGTTAAATTAACTCGATTGTAGCCCATGTACATATTGATTCCCGCAATATCAAATTGTACTTTTTGAGCGTCCATGCCTTCAATTTTAACTTTAATATCGAGTCTTTTTGCAATAGGAATCGGCTGGTTTGGGCTAATGCTTAAGGTTACTTTTATACCGTTATTCTCATTTACACAATGTCCCGATGCAATATCACAATCTTCATTCATTAACCAGACTTCGGTTGGAGGTTGTTTTGAACAGCTTATTAAAAATAAACTACTGAAGAAAACGATTGCTAGGAAATGTTTTTGTAAAGTCATAAGAAGCTTTTTAATGTTGGCAACTAGGGCAATAAAAACTAGCCCTTTGTGCTTGAGTTACTTTAACTATACTTGTTTTACAAGTAGGGCAAGGTTTGTTATCCTGCCCATATACAGATAACTGTTGCACAAAATAACCAGGCTTACCATCAGGGGATGAAAAATCTTTTAAGGTTGTACCACCTTGTTCGATTGCCTTCTCTAAAATGATTTTAATATTTTTAATCAATAGCTCGGTTTCTTTTAAGCTTAAGGTGTTGGCAGGTTTTAGCGGGGAAATGTTGCTTAAAAACAATGATTCATTCGCATAGATATTGCCCACTCCTACCACGAATTTATTATCCATTAACACCACTTTAATAGCCGTTTTACGCTTTTGAAGTTTTGGGTACAGCCACTCGCTTGAAAAGTCGGAACTTAAAGGTTCTGGTGCTAGGTGAACAAGTAGTTTGAACTGGTTGACGGGTTTATCTGTCCAAAGTATAGAACCAAAACGTCTAGGGTCGTGGTAGCGTAATAATATATTATTATTAAACACAATATCAACATGGTCATGTTTTTGAAGCGGGGCGTTATGGGTTAAAATTTTTAAATTACCCGACATACCAAGGTGAATAATTAAATGCCCTTTTTCGGTGGCAAGTAGTAAATATTTTGCACGTCGTTTAACGCTTAGTATTTTTAAGCCTTTCAATAAGTCGGGCAGGTTGCTATCAACCGGCCAACGTAAACTGCCATTGCGAATGGTGACCGATTGGACGGTGTTATTTTCAATTGCAGGAGCAATACCACGGCGAGTGGTTTCAACTTCGGGTAACTCTGGCATGGCTTTTAAATAATCAATTGTAGAAAAGCAATATTATTACATAGAATATATCTATCGATAAAATTACATGCCTAAAAAATAATCTTTATAATAAAGTTCATGTCAAAAATAATAATTATACTCAGT
>CAZZKU010000124.1:0-4042 GCA_964654635.1 uncultured Piscirickettsiaceae bacterium
ATCAAACTATTGATGTTATCTTCCCTGTTTGTGAAAAAGTAGTTGATATAGATTAAGAGAATTTATAAAAACGTCCTATTTATTTTTCAGTTAGGTAAACTGCTATTTTTAAACACTAGGTATCTTAGATGAAACTTTTTGATTCTGCTGAGTCTATCCTATTTGATGAAGCCTTAATTAAACGCTACAACCAGTCTGGACCTAGATATACTTCCTACCCAACCGCACTAGAGTTTGATGAAAAATTCACCCGTAATGATTACTTAGCCGCGGTTGAACGAAGTAATTTATCTAAGCGAAATTTATCGCTCTATTTCCATATTCCTTTTTGTGACACCATTTGTTTTTTCTGTGCCTGTAGTAAAGTGTGGACTCGTGATAGAAGCAAAGCGGAACCTTATCTGGAGCGACTATTTAAAGAAATAGAGCTGCAAGCAGAATTGTTTGATTCCGATAGAATTGTTGACCAATTACACTGGGGTGGCGGCACACCTACCTTTATTAATATGGATGAAATGCGTGCTTTAATGGACAAAACACGCCAACATTTTAATTTGTATGATGATGATTCTGGTGAATATTCAATTGAAATTGACCCAAGAGAAGCCAATAGAGAATCGGTATTATTGTTGCGAGAGTTGGGTTTTAACCGTATGAGCTTAGGGGTGCAAGATTTTAACCCTAAAGTACAAAAAGCGATTAACCGTATTCAAACTGAACAAGAAACCTTTGAAGTGTTAGCGGCGGCGAAAGAATCAGGGTTTCTTTCAGTTAATGTGGATTTGATTTATGGTTTACCGCTCCAAACAGAAGAGGGGTTTCTAAAAACGTTAGACAGTGTTATTGAAGCTGGAGCAGACCGTTTTTCTATTTTTAATTACGCCCACATGCCGAAAATGTTTCCTGCTCAAAAAAAGATGAATGAACAAGATATGCCAACTTCGGATGAAAAACTAGCCATACTACAAGCCGCTTCGGCAAGGTTGTTAGAAGCAGGCTATATTTATATTGGCATGGATCATTATGCAAGACCCAATGATGAACTGGCAATAGCACAAAAAAATGAAACCCTTTACCGCAACTTTCAAGGATATTCTACCCATGCTGAATCCGATTTAATTGGGATGGGAGCAACTTCTATCTCGTTAATTAATAATAGCTACGCCCAAAATAAGAAAGGGTTAGAAGATTATTATCAATCCATAGATGCTGGCGAATTAGCAATATTTAGAGGGGTACATTTAACAAGAGATGATGAGATTCGTCGTGATGTTATAACCCGTTTAATCAGCCATTTTCACTTAAACTTTGCAAGCCTAAGTTTGCAATGGGGCATAGACTTTACCGAATATTTTGCAAAAGAATTGTGCAATTTAAAGCCAATGAAAGAAGATGGTTTGATTAGCGTGTCAAAAGAGGATATTTATGTCAGTGCAACAGGTCGTATGTTAATACGAAATATTTGTATGATATTTGATGCTTATATGTCTGATAAAATGCAAAATAGATTTTCAAAAGTAATTTGATAAAAGGTTTAATTCTGCACTGGTATTTCAATAGCCTTTAGCTTTCGATTTAGCCAGTAATAAGTATCCAGCTCTCCAGAATTACACCCCGTATTACAGCTAGACGAGCAAGAGCTAGAAGCCGCTAAGTGTTGAATATAACCTTGATTTACTAGGACTTGAATAATGCCTTCTAGCGTGGTCTTTGTTATGTCAAACTTATTACACAGGTGTTCGCTTGTGACTTGTCCGTGGGTTTTAATATATTTTTTGACTTGTAGTAATATATGAATCTCCAGGCTTTAATCAGTGGCATCAATAGTGGGGCTAGGTTTAGGCTGATATTTTTTCCCTATTTGTTTTAGTATCAAGTAAAACAGGCTAAATATTATCAAAATAGCCCCTATCCAAATTCCAGAGCCGACAGGGTGCTGGCTAAAGGTCATGGTCTGATAAAATAAAACCGCGACACTATAGCCTAAAAACAAGCTCCAACCACCGCTATATAACGCCCAACTCCAACCTAATTCTTGTTTGATAGCACCAAAAGTGGCTACGCAAGGGAAGTAGAGTAGAATTAACAGCAGGTAGGCATAGGCAGCAATTTCGCCACTAAAATACTGCGACATCTTATCAATTGTTGAGGGGTTTATGTCTAAATCTTCGGCAGCTACTTCTTTATTGTTGACATCATCAAGCATGGCTAAGCCAAGAGGGTCGTCTAAATCGGTAAAGATACTGCCGATATTATTGGGAATAGTTAAAGCAGCATCTGCTAGTGCGCCTAAAAAATCATAACTTTCTGCAGGCTCTTCTATAGTTGGTTTTGTATGATCTTCGTCTATTCCTTGATAGAGTGTATCTAATGCACCAACCACGACTTCCTTGGCAAGTAAGCCTGTGACCAGTCCTACCGTGGCAGGCCAGTTTTCTTCTTCTACACCCAAAGGTGCAAATATAGGCGAAACAAACATGGCTGTTTCACTTAGTACCGAATTATTTTTGTTCTCATTACCAAAAGTTCCATCAGTTCCTAAGCTGTTAAAAAAGTTAATTAACAGTACGATAATAACGATTACTTTGCCAGCATCTCTTATAAAACTAGAAAGCCTATTCTTGGCATTTAACAGTACGTTAATTACCGCAGGTTTGTGGTAGATAGGCAGCTCCATTAATAGTACCGGCGCTTCTCCAGGAAGCAGGGTTTTCTTTAAAATAAAGGCCGTTAATATGGCCGCAGCGATGCCTATTAAATATAAAGAAAACACCAGCAGGGTTGCATAGTCGGCAAAAAAAGCGGTAGCAAATAGAACATATACGGTTAGCCTAGCACTACAAGACATAAAAGGAGTCATCATGATGGTCATAATCCTATCTCTAGGATCAGGTAGTGTTCGGCTAGCACTCACTGCTGGAATATTGCAACCTAAACCGACCACTAGAGGGATAAAAGCTTGACCAGAAAGCCCAATTTTGCGCATACTTTTGTCCATAATAAAGGCGGCTCTTTGCATATAGCCCGTTTCTTCAAGAATAGATAGCAATATAAACAATGAACCAATTACGGGGATAAAGGTTGCGACAACTTGAATTCCACCACCAATACCATTTGCTAATAAAATAATTAACCAATCAGGAGAAGACAGTGACTGTAGTATAACCGTAGGTCCATCGACAAAAAGGGCTTGAGCGGTTTGGTCAAAGAAGTCAATGAATGCTGCCCCCATTGTAATGGATAAGGCAAAAACCAAGTACATAATGGTTAGAAAAATAGGCATTCCCCAAAAAGAATGCAAAGTCCATTTATCAATTAAATCGGTGCTATTGCGAGTTAGTTTTTCAGTGTGAGTTAATGATTTTTGAGTGGCATCATGGGAAAACTGGAAGTATAAATCGGCAATAATTAGCCCAAGCTCTTCGTCATAAAAGGTTTCTAACTCTTGTTTCTTTTTAGCAATTAATGGCTGGACAGAGCTGGGAGCTAGGTGTGGTTTAAGCAGTATTTTAAAAGCCTCCCAGCAGGACTCGTTATTATTAATATCGGTATTTTCTTGCACAAAATGGACGGCATCGTGTAGCTCTTTTGGCAGGTCAAAATGAATGTTAGTTTGTCCATTTAAACTAGGTTCAATAAGGTTTTTTAATTCACCTATTCCTTGGTTATAGTAAGCCGAAATAGGAACAACAGGGCAACCTAGTTCTTTAGAAAGAGCTTCTATGTCAATCTTTATGTTTAAGGCTTCTAACATATCAATTCGGTTTAAAACCACGATGACAGGAAGCCCCATGTGCAATAATTGAGCGGTTAAAAACAGTTGTCGTTCAAGATTGGCGGCATCAATAACATTAATAATGAGTTGGGAGTCAGCATTTTGTAAATAGTCACGAGCAATTTGTTCATCTAAGCCCGAGCTAGAAGAATTTTCTAAACTATACACACCAGGTAAGTCGGTTAATTCAAATGACTTTTTATTAATGCTAAAGCTACCCGTTGTTTTAGATACGGTAACCCCCGGCCAGTTTCCTGTTGTTTGTTG
>CAZZKU010000125.1:0-4037 GCA_964654635.1 uncultured Piscirickettsiaceae bacterium
TTTGATGCTGTACTTGATGCCCACCGTTTTGTTGAGCTAACTCAAGCTGACTATAAAGAAAATCCTTAACCTCTGAAGCTGGCATTCTTAACCCTGGCCAGTAGCTAATCGCTCCACAACTAATTGTTATTGCACCATGACTTTGTTTTTCAACGCAGTCTTTATAGCGGTCGGCAAGCACTAGGATACCTTTAGAATGGCGACTAAGAGATTTTACTAGAAATTGAGTGTCATTTATACGGTATAATGCATCTTCTAGCCTTGCACCATATTTAACGCAACTTCCTACCATTTCTTGTACATCATTAGTCGAATTTGATTGGTCTATTTCAATCACTAATAATTCAACCCAAAAATCATACCTATTGGCAAAAGCGGATGATCTTGGTAGCTCCAAATCAAACACAGTAGAATCTAAAAAACCGTCCATATCATTTCCTTATCCTTAAATTTAATATTACATTAACATATAAGACTATCTACTTACTATTTTTTAGTCAAAATCCAAACTTGGTGAATTTTGGCTTTACGCTTAAAGTCATTAGGCATGGTTTTTTGGGTAATATTTTCTATATTATAAGATTTTTCAAAAACTTCATTATTAAGTTTAAATTTACGCATATTAGTAGAAAAAACCAGTTTCCCCGTTGGCGATAACAAGCTCATTGCTTTTAAAATCAAATCGACATGGTCTCGTTGAATATCTAAAGTGCCTTCCATTCTTTTAGAGGTCGAAAAAGAAGGCGGGTCTAAAAAGATAACATCAAACTGTGGGCGTTCAGAATCAGGCAAGACTGATTTTTCATCTAGCCACTCAATTACATTTACCTGTTGAAGTTTGTGGACATGTTCATCAATATTGTTATTCATAAAGTTATGCTTTGCCCAATATAAGTAGGTTTTAGACATATCCAAACTTAAACTCGATTTACAGTTCATCATCGCGGCTTGTGCTGTGGCAGTGGCGGTGTAACAAAATAGGTTTAATAAGCTTTTTCCACTGCTTAATTTTGCCAATTCATTCCGTACATCTCGGTGGTCTAAAAACAAACCTGTATCTAAGTAATCGGTAAAATTAACCCGTAATTTGGTTTGATTTTCAACTACAGTAAAATATTTTTTTTGTTCGTCTAACTGCTCGTATTGGTCTTTGCCTTTTTGACGCGATCTTACTTTAAATATAATTCTATCGGCAGAAATATTAAACACCGCTGGTAAAGCAGAAACCGCTTCATATAAACGGCGTTTGGCTTTAGTTGGGTTAACGGTTTTAGGCGGTGCATATTCTGCTACCACCACCCAACGTCCAGATTCTTCGGTTTCATACACATCTATCGCTAAAGCGTATTCAGGAATATCGGCATCGTAAACTCTATAAGCATTAATTTCTTCTTTTTTAAGCCAAGACTTCAACCCTTTCATATTCTTTTTAATACGATTAGCGACCATTTTGGCATTTTCGGTTTCTGCTAATTCAGGCTGTAAGCGTTGTAGCTGGCTTACTAAATTTCCTGCCACTTGCATTGCTGGCTGGCGGTAAAATTCAGGTTCAATATCTAGCCTAAATAATTTACACTCCATCGTGCCGTTAGCAAAATCGTGCGAGCGTTTTGCTTTTAAGCCCAAATACATTCCTAGCTGGGCATGGCAAGTTAAAACTGCCGCTTTCCAACCTTCAAATTCCAATTTTAAATAATCACCCAGTTGCATATAGGCTTGCTTAACATCTTCAAGTTCGCCTAAACGTTCTCCGTATGGCGGGTTGGTTACAATTAGCCCTTTTTGCCAATCTCCCCACTTTCTTCCCTGTTCTATCGACATTTGTTTTATATCAATAATATCGCCATAACCCGCATTTTCAATGGCTTCTTCAGCTATGTCTAACGATTTATGCGATAAGTCTGAACCATAAATATTGGGTAAGGTTCTTAAACCCACCTCTTCTCTTTTATCGGCTTCTTCAATTAAACGTTGCCATAAATCATCATCATGCCCTTTCCAACGATTTAAAGCCATCATGTCCGCTTTCATTATGCCTGGTGCGCAGTCTGATGCAATCATTGCTGCTTCAATTAAGAAGGTTGCCGAACCACACATGGGATCGTAAAAAACCCCACCTTCAGATGCAATTTGTGCCCAATTAGAACGGATTAAAATTGCCGCTGCGACGTTTTCTTTTAAAGGGGCAACAACCTGCTGCCCTTCTCTATAACCACGTTGGTGCAAACTATGCCCCGTTAAATCTATGCTAAGAGTCAGTTTATTTCTATTTAAATGGGCATGTACTTTTAAATCAGGAAAATCGGTATCTACATTAGGGCGACTATCGAACTTATCTTTAAAATAGTCAACAATGCCATCTTTGATTTTTAAAGCTCCAAAATGACTATGGGTTATTCCCAAGCCCTGCCCTGAAAAACTAACCGCAAAAGTTCCGTCCATATCTAGGTGTTGCGACCAGTCTATAGCCATAACCGCAGGGGTTAAGTCATCTTGACTGTCTAGCTCAACATCTAAAATAATATAATAAATATGATTCGCCAAACGTGACCACAGACAAGCAGTATAACCAACCTCTAGGCTTCCTTCAAAAGTAACTCCTGTAGGTTGCATTTTGACCGAAGTTGCTCCAAAACCAATTAACTCTTCTCTTAATAGCTCTGGCAAACCCCTGGGAGTGGTGGCAAAAAACTGCTTCATAAAGCTAAATCCTAAAATCTTAAAAATAAACCGCATTTTACTCCATTAAGGTGTCTGTCTTTTGTAAAATAGAATTTACTTATTTAATTAGAAGATTCCACCAGATGCTAAAAGCCAATTCAAACAAATTCCTAACTATCTTTAGCATCGTTTTATTTATTTTTGCAAGCACAACTGGCATAGCGGTAGCCGCTTCCCAAAAACAACAAAGCGAAGAAGAATTTCAAATTTGGCTAATCGATTTTAAAGCCAAGGCAATCAAACAAGGCATTAAACCTGAAACAGTTAATAGTGCTTTTAAAAATATAACTTTAAACCACAGGGTACTTGAGCTAGACCGTAGCCAGCCTGAATTTTTCAAAACTTTTTGGCAATATTTTAACCGTGCTGTCACCGATTGGAGAATAACCAAAGGCAAAGAGCTTCTGCAAGAACACCAGCAACTACTAGCCGAAGTAACCAAAAAACACGGCATTCCTGAACGGATTTTAGTTTCTTTTTGGGGAATGGAAACCAACTATGGTAGCTACACAGGAAAAACCCCTATTATTGAAGCCTTAGCAACCTTATCTTTTGATGAAAGACGACGCAAATATTTTAGTAAAGAACTCCTCAATGCTTTAAAAATAATAGACAAAGGCTATATATCTCCCAAGCAAATGCAAGGTTCTTGGGCAGGTGCAATGGGACAATGCCAGTTTATGCCGAGCAACTATCTACGCTATTCAGTCGATGCCGATAACGATGGCAAACGCGACTTATGGAACAGCTACCCTGACATTTTCTTTTCTATGGGCAACTTTTTAGAAATACTTGGCTGGGAAAAAGGCATGAACTGGGGACGAGAAGTTCAACTACCAAAAGGGTTTAATTTAACCTTAGCTGATGGCAAACAAAAAAAGTCTTTAGAAGAATGGCGAGAGTTAGGAATAAAATTAGCCGATGGTAGAAACCTACCTACTACAGATAAAGAAGTTCAAGCCGCCCTACTGCTTCCTTATGACTACCGAGGTCCCGCATTTTTAGTTTATAAAAACTTTTTTGTTATTAAAAAATGGAACAACTCCAATAATTACGCACTTGCCGTAGGGCATCTAGCCGATAGGATTGTGGGGAGAGACTCTTTAACCAAGCAACAACCTGAAGATGACCAAGCAATGAGCCGTGAACAGGTCAAAGAAATGCAACAAAGGCTAATTAAAGCAGGCTTTGATTTAGGCAAAGCCGATGGCGTAGCGGGCAAACAAACCCGCTCCGCTTTACGTGCTTACCAAAACAGTATTAATATACCAGCAGATGGCTATCCTTCTTATCGAATGTTAAACATTCTAAGAAAG
>CAZZKU010000126.1:0-3992 GCA_964654635.1 uncultured Piscirickettsiaceae bacterium
GACCGTAGCTCAGTTGGTTAGAGCACTACCTTGACATGGTAGGGGTCGGTGGTTCGAATCCACTCGGTCGTACCAATTTTTTTAAAGCTTTCAAGCTAAACCATTAAAAACTCTAGCAAGGCTTTTTGTGCATGTAGTCTGTTTTCTGCACCTTGCCAAACTACTGAATCTTTCGCATCAATTATTTCAGCCGAAACTTCTTCGCCGCGGTGAGCTGGTAGGCAATGTAAAAACAAAGCTTGTTTGTTTGCTTGTTGCATCATTTCGGTATTAACTTGATAGTTTTTAAAGGCGACTTCGCGTTTTTTCTGTTCTTCTTCTTGCCCCATGCTTGCCCAAACATCGGTGACGATTAGGTCTGCATTTTCAGCTGCTTCCATTGGGTTTTGTATCATTTCAACACAATGAGCATGTTCTGCTACCAATTTCATATTAGGTTGATAGCCTTTTGGTGTGGCAATGCGTAAATTAAAGCCGTATTGTGCGGCGGCGTTAATGTATGAGTGGCACATATTATTGCCATCACCTACCCAGACTACGGTTTTTCCTTGAATGGAACCACGATTTTCCTGATAGGTTTGCATGTCGGCAAGTAGTTGGCATGGGTGAAAGTCGTCAGTTAGTGCGTTAATAACGGGTACGCTAGAATTAGCAGCAAAGGTTTCTACTATGTCATGTCCAAAGGTACGAATCATAATGCCGTCTGCCATGCTTGAAATTACTCTGGCACTGTCTTCAATCGGTTCGCCACGTCCAAGTTGCGTGTCTCTTGGCGATAAGAATAGAGCGTGTCCACCTAATTGCGTCATGCCTATTTCAAAAGATATACGCGTGCGTGTTGATGATTTTTCAAAAATCATTGCCAACGTTTTATTTTTTAAAGGCTGGTAAATTTCACCTGATTTTTGGATTTTCTTCAATTCGGTTGCACGTGTCATTAGTTGCTGGCATTCTGCTGGGGTTAAATCTTTTAAAGTTAAAAAATGTCTCATATTGTGTGTATCCTTGCTCAAGCGGTATGCTGATTAACTAAAGTAACTACTTTGTTAATTAATTCATCTTGTTGTGTCGTGTCCATTACAAAAGAGGGCAGTAGGCGAATGGTATCGCCACGGGTTACATTAAGTAATAGGTTTAATTTTAAAGCCTCTGCGACTAGGTTTGTGCAGGGAGAATCTAGTTGAATAGCTATCATGTAACCTTTTCCCCGAATGTTAATAACTCCAGAGTTTGCTGATAGTTTTTCTTGTAAGCTAGCTATTATTTTTTGTCCTTGTTGGGCAACTTTTTCAATGTAATTTGCTGATTTTATGGTTTCAATAACGGTTAAGCCTACAGCACAAGCAAGTGGGTTGCCACCAAAGGTTGTACCGTGGTTGCCTGGAACAAGCACTTGGTTGGCTTTGTTTGATGTTAAACAAGCCCCTATTGGCATGCCGTTGCCAAGTGCTTTGGCAAGGGTCATGACATCAGGCTTTATGTTTTCATGCTGAAAAGCAAACCATTTTCCGCTTCTGCCGATGCCTGTTTGCACTTCATCTAGCATGAGTAACCAGTCATTTTGGTCACAAATTTTTCTTAGCTCGCTTAGGTAGTTAGAAGCAGGTATGTGTACACCGCCTTCACCTTGAATGGGTTCTACCAAAATAGCGACTATATTTTTATTATTAGTGAGTGCTTGCACTGCCTCTACATCGTCAAATGGAACATGAATGTAATCATCAACTAAGGGGTAGAAGTCTTGGTGTACTTTTTCGTTACCTGTTGCCGAAAGGGTGGCTAAGGTACGCCCGTGAAAACTGTTGTGCATTACAATAACTTTGTGGTTACTAATGCCTTTATTATTGGCTGTTTTTCTAGCAATTTTTAAAGCGGTTTCGTTAGCTTCTGCGCCCGAATTGGTGAAAAATACTTCGTCCATAGCTGAGAGTTCACATAGTTCGTTGGCAAGCTTGGTTTGATTGTCAATGTTGTATAAATTCGAGGTGTGCAGTAGTTGTTCTGCCTGTTGGCAGATGGTAGCGGAAACAGCGGGGTGTGAGTGACCTAAGCTACAAACCGCTATGCCACTAACGGCATCTAGGTATGCCGTACCGTCTTCGGTAAATAAAGTTGCCCCCTTGCCTGTTTTAAAACTAATGTCTAGTCTAGCGTAGGTATTCATTATGTGGCTGTTTGGCATTCTTAGTCTCGCTAAAAGCAAAAAAGCAATCGTAAACACGGTGGCTTAGGATTGCTTTTTTGAGAGTTTTTTTTTATGATTAATCTTTCAAAGAAATTATTTTAGCCAATTTATTGAAAATTACAAGTGTTTTTAACCTGTCGTTTCAGATAGAATACTCTGTTCAAAGAAAATTATAGATAAATAAGAGGGGTTATTCATGCAAACAATGAGCGATCGTGATGGAAAAATTTGGTTAGATGGCAAGATGGTGGAGTGGCGTGAGGCAAAAACCCATGTTTTAACCCACACATTACATTATGGAATGGGCGTATTTGAAGGGGTTAGAGCTTACAATGCCGAGCAGGGATCTGCTATCTTTAAGCTAGAAGCCCATACTGACCGCTTGTTTAACAGTGCCAAAATAATGAACATGCCAATGCCTTTTTCTAAAGATGAAATCAATGAAGCACAACGTGCAGCAGTGGCAATTAATGATTTAGAGTCTGCCTATTTACGTCCTATGGTGTTTTATGGTTCTGAAGGAATGGGCTTGCGAGCAGATAACCTAAAAACCCATGTTATGGTTGCCGCTTGGGAATGGGGTGCTTATATGGGCGAAGAGAATTTGCAACGTGGTATTAAGGTTGCAACTTCTTCTTATACTCGCCATCACCCAAACATTACCATGACCAAAGCCAAGGCGAATGGGGCTTACATGAACTCTATGCTGGCATTGCAAGAAGCGATTAGCCATGGTTGTGATGAAGCTTTGTTGTTAGATGTTGATGGCTATGTTTCAGAAGGGTCGGGTGAAAACTTTTTCTTGGTAAAAGATGGGGTTATTTATACGCCGCATTTAAAATGTGCGTTAGATGGTATTACCCGTAAAACTATTATTCAAATTGCCAATGAGTTTGGCTATGAAGTTAAAGAAAAAGACATTACGCGTGATGAAGTTTATATTGCAGATGAGGCCTTTTTTACAGGTACAGCGGCAGAAGTAACGCCTATTCGTGAGCTAGATGATCGCCCAATTGGTTGTGGTTCTCGTGGCCCTATTACTGAACAATTACAAGCCAAATATTTTGATATCGTACATGGTCGTTCGAAAGAGCATTTAAGTTGGTTAACAAAGGTAAAGGATTAATTTATGTCTGATGTAAAAAAAATAAAAGTAACCTATGCAGACACCCCTATAACCTGCCCTATGCCAGAAGACTCAAAATGGGATTCACACCCCAAGGTAATGCTTCCAATAGAAGAAACGGGGCATGCGAAATGTCCCTACTGCGGTACTGACTATGAGTTAACTGATTTTGATCCTAATCATATTTCTCATTAGTATATAAAACCGTTACACCTATACCACCCCTGGTGTTTATTGCCTTTATGGGAAATAAAGATATAAAAAAACCCCTTAAAACTTCGTTTTAAGGGGTTTTTTTTAAATGGTTTAAGTGGTGTTGTTAAGTGTCTCCTTAAACAATGCTTACTTAATTTGTTCCATGTACTTCATTAAACGACCTTGGTTCATAGCAAAGCCAGCTTCGCTTATTTTAGCTGATGCCATAGCCTCATCTTTATTGATCGCTTCGCCTACTTGAATAACGCCATACATTGCCATTGATCTATGAGGTGTGCAATAATAAATATTCACGCCTTCATCATTAAAAGTAACCTTACCACCTGAAAACCCAACTTTCCAAGCATCACCTGGAGTAAATGAAGATACTGCATCATGTCCTGCATCTACGGCTTCAAAATAAACTGTATCGCCTTTGTTTATTTTTAGAAACCCTGGCTCAAAAACCATTATTCCATCAGCGTT
>CAZZKU010000127.1:0-3989 GCA_964654635.1 uncultured Piscirickettsiaceae bacterium
TCGTTTTATTTAAATAAGATTTTTTATCAAAAAAATTATATTTTTTTTCTAATGCGAAAGTGTTTTTTTTAATTTGTTCAAAACACAATTGAGCATTTTCAAAGCTTCCATCATAAACTTGTACCACGCAAGGCGTAGTCATTGCAATAAATTCAAAATAATAAGGTTTTTCCATCTATTTTTTAATTACTCTCTATGTTCCTGTTGCCAAGCTAACTTGGACGCATCAGACTTGCCAGTATCTTCTAGGTAGGTTAAATCAAAATACCTAACCGCGGCACTATTAGGCACGTCTTCGCCGGCATCATCTTTAATTGGGTAAGCTGTAATTATAGCTAATTTATATTTTTCTTCATTATCATCTTTTGAAAAATTAAAGGCCGCTGTTATATTATCAGAAAAAGAAATATTTATTACTTGATCACTTTCTAAACTAAACACTTCCACTTGCTTTTTTTGTAAAGCAGCAATTAAATGTTTTTTATCTTCTGTTAGTGATAATTTTTTTATCTTTTCACTTGCTTGATAGGTCTTAATTTCAAATATATTATTTTTATCCACTATATTTAAGTGATAAATTTTAGTTCCCTTATCGACAGAAACGAAAAGCTCACCTGCTCCTTTGGTTAAAATATTTACAGGATAATCAAAATCACTATCTGTTGAATGCCAAGAACCCACTAAATTTTTAGTATTAGCATTATAAATTGATAATTCTTTTGGCGGATTTGCAAAGTTTTTAGATACTCCTGCAAAAACATAGACATTATCATCACTTATCGCAATAGACTTTGGTTTTTTAGCTGTATCAATAACGACAGGGTTAGCTAAATCGTCCGCATTAAAAATTAAAATCCTACTATCATCACCACTAGCGATCAACTTAGAACTATCTTTTGATAAAAATATATCCGTTATTTCTGGATAATTATAATAATATCTAGAATCTGTCTCACGTGCAAACTCTGTTGAGGGAACCCCAGATGAGATATCTGAACTATATATTCCTACGCCTTTGTCTTTACTATTACTCTTAGCTTTTTTAACCATTGAATAAATAGTATTTCCATTATCACTAACAACCACTTTATCTAATTTTTGTTCACTGACACCAGATACACCATCAACCGTAATTGTTGCATGTTCACCACCTGGTACATTTAAATAAAAATCTTCACTCAAATTTGTAGGTATAACAGTTGGGTCACTAGTATCTAAAATACTTAATTTATTATGCCACTTATAGTAAGCAATTATTTTATTGCTTGTGCTATCAAAAGTTGCACCTATAGAGGTTTCTTCTTTGTAGCTTCTAACAATGTCTAACTTAACATTTGCATTTTCAAGTTTTAAAACTTTAGTTACTGCCCCTTGACCATTGTCATGAATAACACGATCTTGAGCAACTAAAGAACTAACCGTTATATTATTAAACCCACCATTTTTTACAACCTCATCAACCACATTCGCAATTGTTTTAAACGGATCTGTTTTTTCTAAAGCATAAGCTTGGGTATAAGCCGAAACTAGATTAACGGCTTTTGCTTTGATTTCAGCATCTACAGGACTAAGATAATTTTTACCATTTAAAACGGCTTCTGAAATAAGGCCTTTAGTGGTCGATAAATAAGTAATTGCCTCTGCTGAAGAGCCGTCTAAATAAGGATTATAAAACTGTTCATTTAAAACTAAAGTAGTAAACGGGCTAATAATTTGTTCATTATCTATCGAAACTTGATTCGAACTTAACACATAAGAAATATCACCATCTACTTTCACTTCCGCAATTAAATGCACGCCATTATTTGCCTCAGTCGCTTCTTGTGTGAACGAGAACCTACCTTCTGAAAAAGTATTTTCACTGGCTTCAGCACTATTACAAATACCATTTTTATTAGCATCAAAACAAACTTTAGCTCCAACCACATAATCACTTGCAATAACTTTTCCTGTTAAGCCATCTCTTGCAACATAAACGGCTTCTTCTGAAATTTCATTTTCTGGCAAGATATTACTGTTTGCTTTATATTCATCATTGCTCATACATCCTGACAATATCAAAGCGGCATAAAGAGGGCTAAGTTTGATAGGTATATTTTTCATAAAATAATTTTTTTTACTACAAGTCATAATTTACTCCAATATGTACCCAAGTCATTTGCAAACCATAAGACTGGTATTGTGAAGCTACAAAACCTTTCACGGCTAAATCTTTGGTGATTTTCTTTTTTAAACCTATGTTATAAGTCATCGAATCAAACTCACTTAACCTTGCATCAGAGGAACCATAATCTGTTTCATTAAAAGTGAAGTCATTTGCTTTCGGTCCTTTATAAAAGGAAGCACTTCCCTGCTGGTAATATCGTATTAAAGGGCTAACCGTCCAACCGTCACCAAAGTCAACATGAGAACTTACCGCAACGGTATTAGAAACCACACCCCAACTATCATTATAAAAACGATAGTTTCCATGTAAAGATACATTTGGTAAAATCTTTGAAACCGCACTTGCCGTTATACCTGCACTGGTTTTTTCGTCGGGTCTTTTTTCGAGAGAAAGAAATTGTTTATAGTAAGGAGCATTTTCATCAAGCGAAACATTAAACCTACGGATAATTATTTTATAAGGGTTGGTTAAGGTGCCATTTTGCTTAATCGCAAAAAAGTTTATCTGCCCGACCGTTTTTTTGGTAAAGATTTGTGTATAACCAATTTGAAAATTAATTATGTGAAAGCCTTTCCACGAATCCGTTCTATAAAAATAGACATCGTTTGCTTGAAAAGAAGCACCAACTGCAACCGTTCTATTTCTAGTCGCATCAAGATTATATAAATACCCGGCTGATGCTTCTTTACTGGCAAAATCTTGTTCTTCAGAATAGGCAATACCCAGACTAATTTCATCACGCGATTTAGTTCTAATGGTTAAATTGGTTGAAGCCGCTTTTCTAGTATCAACAATATCAATATTACGATAAACATGGTCTGAATTATCTTTTTGACCATCTCCAACAATATTATCTGTTCGAGTATCTTTACAGATATATTCCCCTGCTTCATCTATACAAGGGCTTGCCCCAGTAACAGTATCATCCTGCTCGACACTTGAACCACCAGAAAGAGAATCCCAAACAGGCGTTCCTCCTGTAATGGAATCATAGGATAGTGAAACGCCTAATGAGTAATCGGTACCAAAATCTTTCTTAAAATCTAATAGTGTAAAATCAATTTCAATTCTATCATCATCTTCTGCATACTTCATTTGCGTAAGACTAATAGAATCGGTAGAAGCCGCATTTAACACAGTTGGCGAACTCGCTGTTGTTGCAATAACGGTAAGCGGTAAGGCAATTTTTTTTAATTGCATCCGCAACCTCCACCACCAATACCACCACCGCCAAAACTACCCTCCTTAGAAGTAAAAGTATGTTCATTCACTTTGGTTAATTCTGCATCGCCACCACCTAACTGCATATGTTTTTCGGCAAGCGTGCCTTTTTGCCATGGTTTTACATTTGATGTACAGGCTGAAAACATCACAACTATAAAAACAATAAATATAAATTTCATTCCTACTTCCCCCCGATGATTTTTATAATATCGGCTTTTATGACCTTATCTATGTCATGTACCGCACCAAAGATGACCTTTTTAACGATGCCATCTTTAATATAATAGAGAGCAGGAACTCCAACAGGGTCAAATTTAGCAACCACTTCTTGCTTGTAATCATTGTAAACAAAAAAGTCTAAGCCCATTTCTTTCTGAAATGCTAACCCTTCAGCCAAATCTTCATCCATACCCAAGCCAACAATTTTGGCTTCTTTAACATCAAGTTCTTTACTCAATTTATTAATTAAAGGTAGCTCGATAATACAAGACACGCACCAAGAGGCAAAAAAATCAACTACGGCAACACCTTGATAATTATATATTTGTAATTTTTTTGCAACATCATCATCAATTTTATCACCTACTTTATAGGCATG
>CAZZKU010000128.1:0-1937 GCA_964654635.1 uncultured Piscirickettsiaceae bacterium
TGATTTAAAGGCTTTTAGCTTCTTTTAGGTGTGTTTTTAATATTTTTTCAAACACAACAGGGTTTTTGGTCTGGGTCATTTCACCTGCTCTGGGCTGGTGTAGGTCTTTTAGGCGAGAAAGATAAAACCTTAAAGCAGCTAGCCTTAAAATAGTTGGCCAGGCTTGTTTTTCTGCTTCAGTTAAAACTCTTACTGACTGGTAAGCATTCATCATGCTGTTAATTTTTTGCTGGTCGTATTCAAAATCTAATTCATCTTGCTCGTTTTTGCTACGGCACCAATCGTTCACCATTACCGCTAAATCGTATAATAATATTGAATTACAGGCGTAATATAGGTCAATAATTCCTGACAACTTGTCGCCATCAAATAGGGCGTTGTCACAAAATAAATCCGCATGAATAACCCCTTGCGGTAAATTGCTCCAATTAAGAGTTAGTTGATGCTTTATTTCAGCTTCAATTAGGGAAGTTTCATCATCGGTTAATTTGTCTTTTAACTGGTTAAAGGTTTGTTCCATCCAATCTAAAGCACGGTCATTGTCTCGCTGTTCTGTAAAGTCTTTGCCCGCAAGGTGAAATTTTGCTAACTGCTCGCCCATTACCTCGACTTGTTTTAAATTAGGATTATCAACTCCACTGCCAACCAATCTTTCTACTAGAGCGGCGGGTTTGTTTTTTAGGGTTTTTAAATAACCACCCGATAGCGTCGCTTTAGGGTGAGCGGTGGGAATGTTGTGTTCTGCCATAAACGCCATAATGTTTAAAAAATAGCCTAATTCGTCTATTGTATGATGCTCAAAAATGGTTAAAACAAAGCGACCTTTATCGGTATCTACAAAATAATTAGTGTTTTCAATACCTGCACTAATCCCTTCAAAATGAATAAGCTCACCTTGGTTATAGTCGGTTAAAAATTCTTTTAATTCGGCTTTGCTAATAACAGTATAAACAGACACGGTTCAATCTCAAATTTTAGGTTAAAATATCAATCATAATTTTACCATAGAGACTCTCACATGACGCAAACAAACTCCGCTAACTTAACATTTAATGATGAAGCTCCTTTTATTTTAGTAGATGGCTCATCTTATTTGTTTAGGGCCTTCCATGCCATGCCGTCTTTGACCAATGCAGAAGGTCACCCAACGGGTGCTATTTATGGGGTAATTAATATGATTGGTAAGTTGTTAAAGCAATATCAACCAGAAAAAATTGCGGTGGTGTTTGATGCGAAAGGTAAAAACTTTAGGCATGAAATGTTTACCGAGTACAAAGCCAATCGCCCACCGATGCCTGATGAATTGCGAGTACAAATTGAGCCTATTCACCAAATTGTAAAAGCATTAGGTTTGCCTTTGTTGGTTATAGATGGGATAGAAGCTGATGATGTGATGGGTACTTTGGCAGAACAGGCAACTCAGGCAAAAATGTGTACTTTATTGTCTACTGTCGATAAGGATATGGCTCAATTAGTCAATGAGCATGTTAGTTTAATCAACACCATGAATGGTCAGCTAATGACGCCTGAATCAGTACTGGAAAAGTTTCACGTGAAACCAGAGCAGATTATTGATTATTTAGCCCTAGTCGGCGACAGCTCGGATAATATTCCTGGTATTCCAAAATGTGGTTCTAAAACAGCAGCCAAGTGGCTGGCAGAGTATGAAACTATTGATAACCTTGTTGAGCATGCCGAGCAAATTAAAGGTAAAATTGGCGAAAACTTAAGAGCTAATTTAGAGCAGTTAGCACTTTCTAAAGAGCTAACTACGATTCGTTTAAATTGTGAATTGCCCATTAAATTAGCAGATATTAAACGCCAAGAACCAGATATGGAAAAACTGGCTGAACTACTAGCTACCTATGGTTTTAAAAGCTGGCTAACTCAAGTGCTTAAAGGGGAAGTGCCTTTTAGTAAAAAATCAGCTAAACCAA
>CAZZKU010000128.1:2037-3969 GCA_964654635.1 uncultured Piscirickettsiaceae bacterium
AGCTAAACCAACAGCTAAATCTACCAGTAAACCAAGCGAGCAAAAAAACATTGCTCAACCTGCTATAAACCACACCGATAAACTAGAATCGGCTCCTTATGAAACTATTTTAGATTGGGCAAGTTTTGATAAATGGTTAGAACAATTAGAGTCCGCCAACTTATACGCTATTGATACCGAAACGACTTCTTTAGATATTTTACAGGCAAAAATTGTAGGTTTAAGTTTTGCAGTGCAAAAAGAGCAAATAATTTATGCGGCTTATTTACCATTAACCCATGATTATGAAGATGCACCCGTTCAATTGCCGATAAATGAAGTGTTAGCAAAATTAAAACCTTTGTTAGAGGACGTTACACCTAAAAAAGTTGGGCAAAATTTAAAATATGATTGGCATATATTCCAAAACTACAATATAAATTTAAACGGCATCGCTTTTGACACCATGCTTGAATCTTACACTTTAAATTCTGTTGCTACCCGTCATAATATGGATGATTTGGCATTAAAATACTTAAATCATGCAACAATCAGTTTTAAAGAAATTGCTGGCACAGGTAAAAAACAATTAACTTTTAACCAAATACATTTAGATACGGCAGCACCCTATGCGGCAGAAGATGCGGATATTACTTTACAGTTACATTTGGCACTTTATCCTCAGCTTCAACAAAAAGCAGGACCCTTAACAATATTTAACGAGATTGAATTACCCTTATTACCTGTTTTGGCACAAACCGAGCGTAATGGCGTGTTAATTGATAGACAAATGCTTGCTGACCAATCTTATGAAATTAGCAATAAACTCACGGAACTAGAAGAAAAAGCCCATGCGATTGCGGGGGATAAATTTAACTTAAACTCTTCTAAGCAATTACAAGTGGTGTTATTTGAAACTTTAGAACTGCCTATTATTAAAAAAACCCCGAAAGGTCAAGCTTCAACCGCTGAACCAGTATTGGTTCAGCTAGCAGAAGATGGGTATGAAATGCCCACTTTAATTTTAGAGTATCGTAGCTTAGCTAAATTAAAATCTACTTACACTGATGCTTTGCCTAAACAAATTAATAGTGATACTGGTCGAGTACACACTTCTTACCAACAAGCAGTCGCCTCTACGGGACGATTGTCATCAACCAACCCCAATTTACAGAATATACCAGTTCGTAGCGAGGAAGGTCGTCGTATTCGCCAAGCCTTTATTGCTAATGAAGGGTATTTATTAATGGCAGCCGATTATTCACAAATTGAATTGCGCATCATGGCACATTTATCTGGCGATGCTAGTTTGTTAGATGCTTTTGCAAAAGGGGAAGATATTCACAAATCCACCGCCGCTGAAATATTTAATACGCCATTAAACGAAGTCACTTCTGAACAAAGAAGAAATGCTAAAGCGGTTAATTTTGGACTTATTTATGGAATGTCTGCCTTTGGTTTAGCAAAGCAGTTAAAAATTAACCGTAGTTTAGCACAAGAATATATTAATTTATATTTTCAACGCTATCCAGGTGTACAAAACTATATGGAAACCACCAAACAAAATGCCCAACAAAATGGTTATGTAGAAACCCTAATGGGCAGACGATTGTATTTACCTGATATAAATGCCCGTAACGGGCAACTACGTCAATATGCAGAAAGAACCGCTATTAACGCTCCAATGCAAGGAACTGCCGCTGATATTATTAAAGTAGCTATGATTCAAGTGCAAAACTGGTTGGATAAAAGCAATATAAACATAAAAATGATTATGCAGGTTCACGATGAATTGGTATTTGAAGTCGCTGAGGAATCTATTGAGCAAGCTACTGCTGAAGTAAAACAAATAATGGAAGCGGCAACAGAGTTACATGTGCCGCTAATTGTTGATATTGGGCAGGGAAAAAACTGGGATGAAGCTCATTAAAAGTTATTTAGCTTTCTTTTAAA
>CAZZKU010000129.1:0-3932 GCA_964654635.1 uncultured Piscirickettsiaceae bacterium
TTCAATTCCGACTTCAGATCTCTTGCCAGTAAATTTTTAGCCGCTTGCTCGGCGTTTATTTTACCTAAAACCAGTTGGAAAACTTGCTCGGCGATGGGTAGGTCTAGCCCTTGTTCTTTGGCAATTGCTTGTACCACTTTAACTGCTTTTACCCCTTCTACGACCTGCCCTATTTCTTGTAGAACGGTTTCTACGCTTTTTCCTGTTTTTGCTAAATTTAATCCAAAGCGTCTGTTTCTGGATAGGTTGTCGGTACAGGTTAGTACCAAATCGCCCAAACCTGCCAAACCCATTAGGGTAGCTGGGTTGGCTTTGAATAGGCTGGCAAAGGTTATCATTTCTGACATTCCACGTGAAACAATCGCGGCACGGGCATTTACTCCTAAGCCCAAACCATCGCTAACGCCTGTGGCAATTGCCATAATATTTTTGTAAGCTCCACCGACTTCTACTCCTGCCATGTCTTGCTGGGTGTAAACTCGGAAAGCTCCGTGGTGAAACGCATCTGCCCAATAGCTTGCCTCGTCCGAACTGTCCGAGGCACTTACCATTGCTGTAGGCATTCCTTTGGCAACTTCTTCGGCAAAAGTGGGCCCTGATACAACGGTTGTGCCGAATTGTTTGGATAAAACTTCTGCTGCAACCTGGTGTAATAACTTATTAGAACCAGACTCAAAGCCTTTGGTTGCCCATGCTAGGTGTTTTGAACCAGGAATTGTTAGCCGTTGTATATTAACTAGAGTTTCACGAAATGCACTACTAGGTACGGCGACTAAAATAGCTTGGGCGTTAATAATGTCTGTGGCAAAGTTTTGGCTAATGGTTAAGTTACTTGGAAAGGGGTAGCCAGGAAGGTAGCGTTGATTTTCTCTTTGCAAGGCTAATTGCTCGGCGTGTTGCTTGCCATGCGCCCACAAGATTACTTGTTGCCCTGCACGAGCTAGTTGAATGGCTAATGCCGTTCCCCATGCTCCTGCTCCTAAAACAACAATACTTGCGGATTCTGCCATGCTTAAAAGCTTACTGTTGTGGCTGTGCTTGTTGCCTTGCTTCTTGCATACGGTTTGCATACATGGCATCAAAGTTAACAGGTTCTAGTAATAACTGCGGGAAACCAGCTTTATCGACCAGGCCTGAAACAACTTCTCTGGCATAAGGAAATAAAACATTTGGGCAGTGGGCGGCAAGCATATATTGTAAAGATGGTTTATCAAAGCCTGATAATACAAAAATACCTGCTTGCTCTACTTCACATAAGAAGGCAACTTTTCCTTCTACTTTAGTGGTAGCGGTTACTCTAATTTCAACATTAAACAGACCTTCTTCTAACAATTTAGATTCTATGTTTAAATCTACATTTAGTTCTGGTTTAAATTCTTGTAAAAATATTTCTGGTGCGTTTGGCGACTCAAGAGATACGTTTTTAATGTATATTTTTTGAATGGCGAATTTTTGAGATACATTTGTTGAAATTGTGTCTTTCGCTTCTTCTGTTGCTAGGTTGTTGCTTTGTTTTTTATCTTGTTCTTCAGCCATGATTATGCCTCTTCTGCTAATATTTTATCTAATTTACCTGAATTGTCTGCGGCTGATAAATCATCAAACCCGCCGACGTGAGTATTGCCTATAAATATTTGTGGAACGGTATTGCGTCCCGACTTTTCTTCCATTGCTTTCCATAAAGCTTGGTCGTTACCTATATCTATTGAAGAATATTTAAGACCTTTGCTGTCTAATAATCTTTTTGCCATAGTGCAATAAGGACAATAAGCGGTGCAATAAACTACGATATTAAGGTTGTTAGTCATTTTTATTTTTCCCTTTATTTTTCCCTTTCTTTTTCTTTTCTTTTTTAGAAACTGGTTTATTAATTGGCAGGCCCGCATTTTTCCATGCCAAAATTCCACCGCTCAAGTTATTCACATTGGTATAACCTGCTTTCACTAATTTCTTTGCCACCCCTGCCGAACGAGAACCCGATTGGCAGTAAACTAAAATAGCGTCCTCTTTGTCTTTGGTCAAAGTGTTAATACGTGAATCCACTTCGGTAGAAGAGATATTAACTGCCTCGCCAATATGGCCTGTTTTATATTCTGCACCGGTACGGACATCAAAAAATTTTGCGTCATTGTTATACAAACGTACTGCTTCATCGGCAGATACCGAAGTGAAACCAGAAATTTTATCGCCTAAATAGGTCGATAATAACATAGCCACTACTACACCCAAGGCAATAAATAAAATGATCTGCTCTTCTACAAACTCTAAAAACATCAACTGAACCTTTGCACCAATATGTAAAGCAGGTGATTTTAACAGCGAAACTAGTTACAATAAAAGAAATTTATAAAATCTTTTTGGAATAGTAAAATAATGAACGATACAGCGACCACCACAACCACAATTCAAAGACGACCTACTGGCTTAATTATCTTAGACGGTTGGGGACATTCTACCGACACCAAATACAATGCAATTGCTCAAGCTAATACGCCTGTTTGGGATAACTTATTAGCCAAAAACCCGAACACGCTTATTAATACATCGGGCGTGTTTGTTGGTTTGCCTTCAGGGCAAATGGGAAATTCTGAAGTTGGACACATGAATTTAGGTGGTGGACGCGTGGTTTACCAAGAACTAACCCGCATTCAAAAAGATATTGATGATGGGCGTTTTTTTCAAAATAACGCATTATTAAAAGCGATAGATTCTGCGGTCGATAGAAATCATAAGGTACATATTTTAGGGCTTCTTTCTAACGGCGGAGTGCATTCACACATTGCGCACATAAAAGCGTCTATTAAAATGGCACATGAGCGTGGAGCAGAAGTTTTGTTTCATGCTATTACCGATGGTCGTGATGTTTCGCCTAAATCGGCATTAACTTTTGTAAAAGAGCTTGAAGAGTTTATGCAAGAACTTGGTGGCGGACGCATTGCCACTATTGTTGGACGATATTTTGCCCTAGACCGCGACAATCGCTGGGACAGAGTTGAACAAGCTTACAACTTAATTACTTGTGGCGAAGCTGAATATGAAGCCAGTTCGGCAACAGATGCTATTGAAGCGGCTTATGCTCGTGGCGAAACTGATGAGTTTTTAAAAGCCACTCGTATTTTAGACAGCGAAGGAAACTGTTCTAAAATAGAAGATGGTGCTTCTATTATTTTCATGAATTTCCGCTCTGACCGTGCGCGCCAAATTACCAAAGCTTTTATTGCTGAAGATTTTGCCGATTTTCACCGTTGCCGTGTGCCGATGCTTTCCGAATTTGTTACCTTAACCGAATACAAAAAAAGTTACGAAAAATTTGGTGCTTTAATCGCTTATCGCCCCACCAAACTAAGAAATACCTATGGTGAATATGTTGCTAAAAAAGGGCTAACCCAATTACGCATAGCAGAAACTGAAAAATACGCCCATGTTACCTTCTTTTTTAACGGCGGAGTAGATGAACCCAACCAAGGCGAACACCGTATTTTAGTGCCTTCACCACAAGTTAAAACCTACGATTTACAACCAGAAATGAGCTTGCCTGAATTAACCGAAAAGCTTGTAGAGGCAATAAAATCGGGCAAATATGATACTTTCATTTGTAACATTGCCAACCCAGACATGGTTGGACATACTGGCAATATGGAAGCTTGCATTAAAGCTGCTGAAGCGGTTGATTCTGCTTTAGCGAAAATTTTAGCTGCCTTAAAAGAAGCTGGTGGCGAGGCGATAGTAACCGCTGACCATGGTAATATGGAATTGTTGTTTGATGAAAAAAACAATACTCCATTAACCTCTCACACCACTTTTCCAGTGTCTTTAGTTTATGTCGGCGATAGATATTGTGAACTAAATAATGGTGGAGCCTTGTGCGATGTTATTCCAACCATCTTTGACATGATGAACATCGGTCAACCAGATGAAATGACTGGAAAATC
>CAZZKU010000130.1:0-3901 GCA_964654635.1 uncultured Piscirickettsiaceae bacterium
CTAAAGTAAAACGCCTGTATTCTTCGGTTCAGGAGGGAAGGTTAGTATTTTAATGTACAAAATAGTTAACAGCATAAAAGCCAGTATCCAACCCCATTGGCTTAGATTAATCCACAGCATATATTGAGAGGGAAACACTATCGGCATAACCACACGCACTAAAGCGGCTAAGGTTAATAATATAAATACCCACACTACGCCTTTAGGGGGCGAAAACACATTACGGTTGGAATGACCAAGAGAAATACGAGCCAGTATAGCAGAACAAAGTAAGCCGATACCGCCAGCCGCCAAACTATGTAATGCGATAGATTCGCTTATTAAATTTAAGTTAGCAAAGCCGTATAAGAAGATGCCAAAAGTGAAAAAAGCATAAGAAACATGCAACGGCCAAAGCAAAATAATGCCCCATATTTTAGCGTGATACCAGTTTTTAGCCCGAATAAAATAGACAATTCCTAATGCAAAAGAAAGTACCGACACACTCCAATGGTGGGGTAAAAATATAATACAAACCAATAATATAAAAAAGCCAATTAAAGCCAGTCGGTCTAACATAAGGTTGTCTTTAAAAGGGGGAAGTCCAATCGCTTTTTCGGTAAAAAAAGGAATTAAACGGCGTAACATGGTGACATTTATTGCTAACACTAAGAACAAGCTGGCAACCAAACTTTGGTGGCTTAATTGGTAAGAAGCAAAAGAAAACAATTCCAAACTACTGCCATAAAAAAGAGCATTGGCAATAATTAGCAAAAAGAATTTACTGGCAAGCCCCATTTGTTTCCATTGCTTTTGGCGATAAATGGGCAGAAAGAATAACAAAAATAATCCTACGATAAAGCTCATATCAATTAAAGCAATCCACGCTAAAGGCATATCTAGCAAATAACCAATACGAGCAACCAACCATAGGAAAAATAACAAAGCTAATGGCTTGCCAGAAGCAGAATTTTCACCTGTCCAGTTCATTACCGCAGTTAATAAAAAACCTACCACGGTGGCTAAAGCATAGCCAAATATCATTTCGTGGGCATGCCACAAGGTAGGAGAAATGCCAGAGAAGGTAAATAAAGGCGTAGAATCGCTTATGAATAAGCCATTAAAGCTTACCCACCAAACCAGCATTAATATTACTCCAGAAATGGTCGCTCCTAGAAAAAAGGGTCGAAAAGCACGGTGGAAAAAATACATGGGTTACCAACTTTAAAATAATAATGCCCTAATTATGCATAATTAAATGAATGTAAGGCATGTTAAATTTTATAGCTTTATCTTTAATTTTATTAATGGTACTTTTTTAATATAAAATTAGCAAAGAATTTATAAGAAAAGGTTTAAGAGGCTTAAGATAAATGGCAAATATAAAGATTGGTTTTATAACGGTTTCAGACAGGGCTAGCCGTGGAGAATATGAAGATTTAGGTGGTCCAGCCATGCAAGAGTGGGTTAGAAAAGCATTAATAACTACGTGGACACCTGTAGCCAAAATAGTTGAAGATGACCAAAGCTTAATTGAACAAACCTTAATTGATTTAATAGACAATGAAGGCTGTTGCCTTGTTGTTACCACTGGTGGAACAGGGCCGGCAAAGAGAGATGTTACCCCCGAAGCAACCCACAATATTTGTGATAAAATTTTAGATGGCTTTGCCGAACAAATGCGTGCTGTGTCTTTAAAGTATGTGCCTACCGCTATACTTTCACGTCAAATTGCAGGGACAAGAGGAAGTTGTTTGGTCATTAATTTGCCTGGCAAACCCTCGGCAATAGGCGAGTGTTTAGAAGCTGTTTTTCCTGCCGTTCCTTATTGTATAGATTTAATTGGCGGAGATTATTTGGAAACAAACGATACCTTTACTAAAGCCTTTAGACCCAAGCATGCAATAAAAGGAAATCATCAATAAAATGTCAAATATCAGTTATCAGTACGAAGGTTTAGAAAGTATTACCGATTTTATACGTTGGGGCGGTACTCTATTTCAAAACGAAAACCTGTTTTTTGGGCATGGGACTGACAACGCTTTTGATGATGCAAAAACATTGGTGTTTTTTGTACTAAATTTATCTTGGCAGTCGCCAGAATACTTGTTTGCATCCAAACTTACCACCGCTGAAAAACAAGCGGTAACCGAGTTGTTTAGGCAACGTATTGAAAGCAGAAAACCAAGCGCTTATTTAACGGGTGAAGCCTGGTTTGCAGGTATTAAGTTTAAGGTTAGTGAGGCAACTTTAGTCCCGCGTTCCCCTATTGCAGAATTAATCGCCGATAATTTTCGAGATTGGGTTCAAGAAGAAGATGTGAATACTATACTTGATATGTGTACAGGCTCAGGCTGTATTGGTATTGCCAGCCTACAAGCCTTCCCAAATGCACAGGTAGATTTAGTCGATTTATCCGTTGAAGCCTTAGCCATTGCACAAGACAATATTCAACACTATCAACTTGAAAATAGCGTAACCGCTATTCACTCTGATTTGTTTGCCGAATTAAAAGGCAAAAAATACGACTTAATTTTGTCCAACCCTCCTTATGTTGATCAAATTGAAATGGAAGCCTTGCCTGAAGAATTTAAGCAAGAGCCAGAAATGGGATTAGCAGCAGGTAAAGATGGTTTAGATTTGGTTAGAATTATTTTAGCCCAAGCCGCCAACTATTTAACCGAGAATGGCGTTTTAATTGTTGAAGTCGGCGTTTCGCAATATTTTATGCAACAAGAATATCCAGAATTACCCTTGTATTGGTTTGAATTTGAAAACGGAGGGGAGGGTGTATTTGCTATTCAAAAAGCCGAGCTAGAAATTTTTCAAGAGCTTTTAGATGCAAGAATTGGTTTAAAAAACATTTAAAAGTTGGTTTAGTAATTGCTTTGTTTATTGCAATATAAAGTCTAAAAATAAAGCCTATTAGGGAAAATCGCATGAAATTTATACAATTTACGCTTACTATTTTAATCTCATTTTTCTGGATAGGGATAGTGTCAGCAGAAGTAAGTAGTGCCAAAGAACCAGTGTTGTTAGATTTGGCTGCAGAAGCAAAAAAATCTTCTTTAGAGCAATCTAATAAAATTAATAAATCTGCTTCAGAGCCAGTTTCAGTTACCGAAAAGCAACCTGTTCAAGCCAAGCCAAAACCTAAAGTAAAAATAAAAGACAAGCCCATTAAATGGGGATATTCAGGCAATATTGCACCAGAGTATTGGGGAAGTTTGTCAGAAAAATATTCAATGTGTAAAACAGGAAAAAATCAATCGCCAGTTAATATTTTAAACAAAAAGTCGGTCGGGACAACCAGCTTACCTGGTTTTGATGTTAGATACCGTGACGTACCCTTAAAAATTATTAACAACGGGAATTCTATTCAAGTTAATTACCCTCTAGGCAGTTATATTGAATTAAACAACAAACGCTTTCACCTGTTACATTTTAATTTTCGCACCCCGTCAGAACACCAGCTAGATGGCTTTAACTACCCAATGGAAATGCAAGTAACTCATAAAGATAGCGAAGGTAATTTAGTGATTATTGCCATTGTTTTTATAGAGGGAAAAGGTAACTTAGCCTTACATGATATTTTAAGAAAATTACCAAAAGATGTCGGTAAAGAGCATCTACATGAAAAAATAATAATTAATCCCAGTCGCTTTTTTCCAGCTGAAAAAAAATTCTATAAATATACAGGTTCTTTAACCACGCCACCTTGCTCTGAAGGAGTTTACTGGGTAGTGTTTAAGCGCACTATGGAAGCATCTGCTTCGCAAATAGCAAGAATGCACAGTTTATTGGGTGACAATAACCGCCCTGTGCAAAAAATACACGGCAGAACAATTCTAAAATCTTGGCCTGATAGAAGCACCGTAGAAGAAAGGTATGAGTTTAATTAGTCTTTCTTTTGCCAAATACT
>CAZZKU010000131.1:0-3763 GCA_964654635.1 uncultured Piscirickettsiaceae bacterium
CAACAGTTTTTAACCGACCGAAAAGAAGCCTGGTTAAAGAAAAAACTTACCGCAAATAAATCAGAAGAAGAGCAACTTTCTTTGAGGTCTGATGCTCAGAAACTATTTTCGCTATCAGTATGGCTTCCCGATGCCGCTAAACGAGCTAAACAATTAAATCTAGTCACCCACCCGTCTAAATTTAGTCATTCTGGAGCAAAAACTTCGTCAATTATTGCAAATTGTCCTTCAGCTAATGATGGTTTTTTACGCTTTGGGAATGTTCAGGATTTGTCGGCAGATGTCTTTGGGAATGCAGCCGCGATGGATGTCCATAAATTCCTTTCTTTGCAATTACAAGATGGCTTGACAGTATTAGAGCATCTTGAGCAACAAACAGAAATCATCAAAAAACAGTTTAAATTAGAGTCAGTTGATTTTGAAGAATTACATCAAGGTTTTATGGCAATAAAAACGGATTCATATTCTGAAACGACCACTAGTGGTAAGTTAAAGCAGGTGTATTTTCCTGTTCCTAGTGAAGCTGAAGGATATCATTTATTATCGTTACTGACCTCGTCAGGTTTAATGTATAAATTAAAAGAGCGTATAAACCATATACGATTTTCTGAACAAAACAAGCAAGCTAAAGCAGACCGTAAAAAAAATGAGTTCAACCAGTTTAACGTGCAATACATTGATGACTTAACCGCGATAGGTTTTGGAGGTACTAAGCCCCAAAATATCAGTGTGCTAAATAGTCAAAACGGAGGGGTAGCGTTATTGCTTAACTCTATGCCACCTAGTTTAGAATTTCGTAATATTCGTTTGCCGAAAACAAGTTTTTTTAAAAATACTTTGTATGAAAAAAACTTTACAAATGTTTTTTTTGAACTAAAGCAGATTTTAAAGTTTGACTGGCAAAATAACATGAATATACGCAATGACCGAGATAAATTGTATCAAGAAGCACTCTTTCAAGCCGCAGAAGTAGTTTGGCAAGTTCGTGCAATAAAATCTGGTTGGTCGAAATCAGATACCTATGACGCACTACCAAAATGGCAAAAAATTTGGTTAGACAACGATTATATTGAGGATAGGTTAAAAAATGATGATTATATTGAACAAGCTACACTAGGATTTAGTAGATGGTTTTTGGCGGCTTTTGAAAGGTATTTAAAAAAAGAAAAACTCTTTAGTGATATTGACTTAGCTCATTTTCTTAAAGAAGCAATTGGTATAAATAAAGAAACAAAATTACATATTCAGGAGGCTTTTAGGTGATGAAAACAGAACAGATTTTATTAATTCCTTATGTTGAAATTCAAAATGCAAACGCCTTGTCTAGTGCCTACACAATAGGGTTTCCTGCTATGAGTGCTTGGATGGGAGCGGTGCATGTATTACAACGTAAATTAGAAGGAACCGAGTTTTCTCACATTAAATTTTCAGCAATGACGGTTTCTTGTCATAACATTGAACTGCAAACTCATCGTGGCGAAAATGATTACATTAGTTCGATAATCGGCACGGGAAACCCCTTAGACAAAGCAGGAAAACGTCCCTCTTTTATTGAAGAGGCTCGTTGCCATTTAACTGTATCACTAGTAGTTAAGTGTGAAAACTTCGGCTTTACCGAGGCAGATGATTTTACAAAAAAAATAAATCAATTAATTAAAGGGGGCTTAAAAATAGCAGGAGGAGATATTCTATCAAGTAGAAAACCACAGCTTCTACCTGTATATGATCAACAATCTTTTAACATGCTTAAAGCCAAATTAATGCCAGGTCATTGCCTTAAAGAGCGTCGAGATTTGATGATAGATAGCATGGAGCAGGGTCAAGATGCAATAGATTCTTTATTAGATAGTCTTATAAGAAGTTCCGTTTGTGAAAAAACAGAATCTGGCGAAGTCACTTGGCAACCAACTAAACGAAAACAAAAGGGTTGGATAGTTCCTATTTCGGCTGGTTATCAAGGAATAAGTAAACTTGGAAAAGCACAAAATCAACGGGACGAAAATACGCCCCACCGTTTTGCAGAAAGTATAGTTACATTAGGTGAGTTTTTAATGCCATTTAGGTTTGAAACACTTGATGAACTATTGTGGCACTACCATACAGATTTAGAAAACAACCTTTATTTATGTCAACAATTACAACCAAAAAATTAAATTTTAAACAATAATTAGGAGAAACACCATGGCTAAAAAAATTAGCGCATCAGTCTTAGCATTCGAGAAAAAATTAGTCCCATCTGACGGATTTATGTACGGAACTACATGGGATAATCGTCATGATGGAAGTTTAAAAACACCATTAAAATTAAGTGAGAAATCCGTACGAGGGACTATCTCAAATAGATTAAAAAAAGCATTGCAAAGTGATCCTCTTAAACTAGATGCAGAGGTTGAGAAACCAAATCTTCAGCGAGTAGATTCCTGTGCATTAAATATCGAGCAAGATACCTTGCAATTACGCTTTACCCTAAAAGTTCTTAAAGGCGTTGAAACACCCAGTGCCTGTAATAGTGAATCTTTTCAACAAAGCTATCTCCAAGCCGCAACCGACTATATTAACAAAGAAGGTTTTAGAGAGTTAGCAAAGCGTTACGCCACAAACCTAGCCAATGGACGTTTTTTATGGCGCAACCGAGTAGGGGCAGAGAATATAGAAATCCAAGTTAAAGTTCTAAATAAAGGACAAGAAAACACATGGGTATTTGACGCTTTAGGTTTTAGCACCCGTGATTTTGACCATAATGATAGTAAAATAATGGAATTAGCGACAGCAATATCCAACGCATTATCTGGAAAAATAGATTTTTTACTGCTAGAAATAAACGCTTTTGCTCAAGTTGGTTTAGCCCAGGATATTTATCCAAGTGAAGAGCTGGTTCTAGATAAAAGCAATGCTAAAGGCCAAAAAAGTAAAATTTTATACCAAAAAAACGATATTGCAGCCATGCATTCACAAAAAATAGGCAATGCCATTCGTAGTATTGATACCTGGTATCCAGGGTTTGAAGATGTGAAAACAGGGCCGATTGCAATAGAACCTTATGGAGCAGTAACCAACCTAGGAAAAGCCTACAGAACACCTAAAAATAAAGTAGATTTTTTTACACTGTTTGACAAGTTTTCTCAAGGTGAAGAAATAAGCAATATTGAAGAGCAGCATTATATTATGGCGGTGCTGGTGCGTGGTGGAGTATTTGGCGAAAGCGGAAAGGATTAATGATGAAATATTATCAAGAAATAACCTTATTACCTAGTGAGGAAGCTCCCCTCTATTTTTTATGGAGTAAAGTTTACCAACAGCTGCATTTTTCCCTAGTAAGTGCTAAAGAACAATACCCGCAGTTAAAAATAGGGGTTTCTTTTCCAGAATATACCCCTAAAACTCTAGGAACAAAGCTCAGAGTTTTTGGTAATTTAGAAAAAGACTTACAACAATTAAACTTAGTTAATTTTTTATCAAAACTAACCGATTATAGTCATCTTACCAGTATTAGAAAGGTTCCTGATAATGTGGATAGTATGGTGCAGTTTAAAAGATTACAACAAAAACAAAACAGCTTGGGGCAGGTAAAAAGGAAATCAAAAAGGCAAAACATTACAGAAGAAGAGGCATACCAACAATTAAATAAAAAACCAGCTAAGAAATTACCTTTTATTAATTTAAAAAGCCAAACTAGCCAGCAAAAATATTTACTAATGATTATTAAAAAAACAGGAGAAGTTAAAAATAACGAATTAGAGAAGTTTAATTCATATGGTTTAAA
>CAZZKU010000132.1:0-3727 GCA_964654635.1 uncultured Piscirickettsiaceae bacterium
AGCAAACGCACTGCGTTTTCTGCAGCCATATTTGTATTGATTGCCATTGACATAAGATTTTCTCCAAACCTTTAATTACTAAAAAAATATTAGCCAATCGTTTTATATATACCAGTTTAAGGAAACACTTAACGGTTGATTAGTCTAATTATTATTTCCCTTCACAGTAGGTAGCGGCAGAAACTTATAAAGCTTTAGCAAAAACTTTAATTTTTTTTAAAAAAATAATTGGCATTCTAAGTGTTAAGCGTAAAATGGGTACTATAAATTAATTTAAAAGTAATTCTATGCAAACAATCGATACCAACTCTAGCTTCACCAACTCATTTGGAGATACTTATTTTACTGAGATAAATAACCATGCCTTTGACAGGGTCGGTGCTTTTGCAACCTTTAAAAAAGTATTTCATAATGAATTAGATGCCGAAAATACACTATTTATTATTATTGGTTCAGACTCAGGCTTGCTAATTCCTTATTTGCAAAACAACTACGCAGACAAGGGACGGCACTATATTATTTTAGACAAGCCCGAAATAATAGATTACATAAACGATACCTTTGATGTAAACAAGAAATTAATAGAGATACTGCCTTTAGATGTAGATTTCAAAGAATTTTCAAAACAGCACGCCGATTACGTCGCCCATGACCGTTACAAATTATTAAAATCTTTGGCGGTCGTAGATGGACATAACCCAGACTACAAAACAATTTGGGATGAAGCCTTAGATAAATTTAATATTTTTTCAGCCACCGAAAGTGGTTATGCGATTAACAACATATTTATAGATAGCCAATTACGTAACCTGTCTTTTAATGAAATCCCATTAGAAAAAATTCAAGGGTCTTTAAAAGGGCTAACTGCAATTATCATGGGGGGTGGTCCCTCATTAGATGAAAATATCAATTGGATTAAACAGAATCAAGCCAAATTGGTTATATTTGCCGCCGCAAGAATTTCAGATCGTTTAAAAAAAGAAGGCATAGAGCCTGATTTTTTTGTAACCGTTGACCCGCATGCCGTTAGCTACGATAACAGCAAACCTATGCTGCCTTTTGGAGACTCTGCCGTATTAATCCATTCTAATAACGCCAACACCAAGCTGGTTTCCGAATGGACAGGTGAAAGAGCCTACCTTGGCTTACGCTACCCTTGGCAAGATTCTCAGCATTCACAACCCAGCAACTTAAACATTGTTGGCCCAACCGTGACCAACACCATGGCATCGGTAGCTGGCTTTTTAGGAGCTAAACAAATTATTTTTTCCGGGGTTGATTTTTGTAATGCTGAAAATGGCAAAAGCTACGAATCTAACAGTGTAGAGTCTAAATTAGGCAAATATTTAGATGCAGCTACCAATAGGGTTGAAACCTATTCTGGTCGAATAGCCGAAACCACCGCTAGCTTTGCTAATGCCAGAAGTGGTATGGAAGATTTAGTTGATTATGCGATAAAATTTTTTAAAAATGATTTTTATACCCTTAGCCAAGAATCGGCTTTGATTAAAGGGGTAAACTACTCTCTGGCAAAAGACATTGTTTTGCCTAAACAAGATAAATATATTGCTATGGATAAGGTAAAACAGTCTCTTAAATTTGAGATGGAAAGCTATCTTGCCCATTTAAAAGAAGCCAAATCCTACTGCCAAGAAATACGCGATCTATGCAAAGAAGTTATCAAAATTTCTCGCCAAGGAAAAAAACTGTCTAAGAGACTTTTTATCGACCTCTCTCAAACAGACAAGTTAACCCAAGAAGTAATCCAACTCCAACAACAAACTAAGCACATAATGGGCGAACATGCTGAGTTCATTTTTAATTATGCAATTAAAGCTTACAAAGATTTTATGGACCCTAGTGTTGACCAAGAGGATATGACTCGTAAAGAAATTAAAGCCTCTTTTGTAAACTACTTTAGTGGCTTAATCAATTCTTCTATCCCACTTCGAAAGTCTATTGAGATGGCTATTACTCGTTTAAACCACAGAATAAATGAAACCAAAGGAACCAAATCATTAAATAAGTTAATCGAAAAATGGGCATTTTATAATGAAGAAGGTCGCCCTAATGTTTGGCTTAAAATGAATGGTTTAAATCTTAAAAATATAAGCAAAGAGCATCAAGAATCCATACAAGATTTATTAAACAAATATGAAACAGAACTAACAGAAACCAACACCCGGCTAAGTAAACAACTCAAATCACAAGGCGAAAGCATGGTGAATCACTTTGCCAGAATTCAACGCTACTTTGCTGAAAACAGAACCAATGATTTAGAAATACTAATAAACTACATTGCCGAAAAATCCACTGAAAACAACAACCCAGATTACAATGCAGAAGACCTATGTTTGATAGGCTCAGGGTTTTTATACGAACTAAAAAACATGCCCGATGAGGCGATGGAACGCTATGTTAAATTAAAAGATGAAAAGCTATTAATGGAAGGGCTTAAGCGTATTGTGACACTTACTCTTGAAAAAGAAGACTACGACAGCACCCTCAATGCACTTGAAGTTTTGGTAAATTATTCAGATGAATATTACATTGCTTATGCTGATATTCTAGCAGCCATTGGGCAACCTCAAGATGCCACAGAAATTTATTTATACTACCTAAAAAAACATGATGATGACACAGGAACTTGGATAAAATTGGCTAAGACATTAATTCATAATGGCATGAATTCTGAAGCCATTAATGCCATTCATAAAATCAAAGAATTAGAGCCTGAAAACACAGTTGCCGAAGAATTAATGAATTTAGCAACCCGCCCTAAATAAAGCTCTAAATTGTGTTTAAAAACCTAAAAATCGCCAGGGGTGGCCCCTAGCAAGGACACCACCCCTGGCGATTTTTAGGTTTTTAAGGGTTTATTTCAGGAGCTACCTTGTCACCAGGCAAAGTTTGAGGCTGAATAGTTAAAGCAGGGTCTAATCTAACATTAAACCAACTCATACCCCAATGGACATGCGGGCCCGTTGAACGACCTGTCGAACCAACTTCGCCAATAATATCGCCTTTTTTTACAATATCACCCTCTTCTACCTTTATTTTATGTAAATGCATCACCGTTGAGCGAAGCCCATAACCATGATCAATCATCACTGTTTTGCCACTTAAAACCATATCCGCTTGCAAAGTAATTTTTCCATCGCCAGGAGCATATAACGGCGTGCCAGTTGGGGCAGCAATATCCACTCCAAAATGGGGTCTTCTCGGCTTGCCATTTAACACTCTTTGACTACCATAAACACCACTTATTATACCCTTAGCTGGCCAATCAAACCCACCATCAAAATAAGCTGTTGGTAAGTTTATTTTGCGCGCTTTTTTAGCTTGTAAAATATCTTGCCAAATTTTATCGCTGGTTTTTTTATCTGGAGTTACCTTGTTTTTAGGCAGACCATCTATTCTTTGTATTGCATACTCACGCTGTTGAATCTCAATATAAGTATTGGTTACCACCCCTGCCGAATTTAGCACTTTAAACTCTTGCTTGGGCTTATCGTCTCTTGAAAAGGCAATTAATACCCTGCCATTTTCATCCGCATCTACCCGATAGCCTTTATATTTTAAATGGCCACCCTTTTCAATTTCTAACAACACAAAACCACCTTGAATGGCTTCCCCTGATAAAATTTTATAAGGCAAGTTACTACTTGCCATCAGAGCTGTAGAAAAAAAACTAACCAGTAAAAATAACCCTGTTAATACATAACCA
>CAZZKU010000133.1:0-3718 GCA_964654635.1 uncultured Piscirickettsiaceae bacterium
CGTGCCGAACGTATCCAGCTTTTAAAAAATCTCTTGGAAGAAAGAGTGGTAATACTCGATGGAGCGATGGGTACGATGATTCAAGATAAACTATTAAGCGAAGAAGACTTTCGTGGCGATAGATTTACCGATTACCACATGGATATTAAAGGCAATAACGATATTCTAGTTATTACCATGCCAGATTTAATTCGCGACATTCATTTAGACTTCCTGCGTAACGGCACCGATATTTTAGAAACCAACTCTTTTAACGCCACTGTTATTGCCCAAGCCGATTACGACATGCAAGAACAGGTAACCGAAATAAATTTATGTTCTGCCAGAGTTGCCAGAGAAGCATGCGATATTGCCGAAGCAGAAGATGGCAAGCCCCGTTTTGTAACAGGCGTGCTAGGGCCAACAAACCGCACCGCTTCTATTTCGCCCGATGTAAACGACCCTTCGTTTCGCAACACCTCTTTTGATGAGCTGGTAGCAGCCTACAAACAAGCCACTCATGCCTTGCTGGAAGGCGGAGCAGACACCATTTTAATTGAAACGGTGTTTGATACCTTAAACGCCAAAGCCGCTATTTTTGCAGTAAAAGAAGTAGAAGAAGCGGTGGGTTATGAAGTGCCTATACAATTATCAGGCACGATTACCGATACTTCTGGGCGAACGCTATCTGGGCAAACTACCGAAGCTTTTTACAATTCCATTGCCCATGCAGAACCCTTAACAGTTGGGCTTAACTGTGCATTAGGCCCCGAAGAACTACGCCCTTATGTTGAAGAATTAAGCCGAGTTTGTGAAACCTATGTTTCTATTCACCCCAATGCAGGTTTGCCAAATGAGTTTGGTGAATATGATGAAACTGCTGAACAAATGGCAGATGAAATTGAACTGTGGGCAAAAAGAGGTTGGTTAAACATGATTGGTGGTTGTTGTGGAACAACTCCAGCCCATGTACAAGCGATGGCAGATGCCGCCAACAGCTACCCACGTCGCCAGTTACCTAAAATTAAACCTGCCTGCCGTTTATCAGGACTAGAACCGTTAAATATTGATGAAAGTACCTTGTTTGTTAATGTTGGCGAACGAAACAACGTTACCGGTTCAGCCCGATTTAAACGCCTTATTCTGGAAGATAACTTTGAAGAAGCCATCGACATAGCGATAAAGCAAGTCAACGAAGGCGCGCAAATTATTGATGTCAACATGGACGAAGGCATGCTCGATGCCAAAGCCTCGATGGTTAAGTTTTTAAATTTACTTGCCTCCGAACCCGATGCCTCTCGTGTGCCGATAATGGTCGATTCCTCTAAATGGGAAGTGATTGAAGCGGGTTTACAATGTATTCAGGGCAAAGGAATTGTTAATTCCATTTCGCTTAAAGAAGGCGAAGAATCTTTTATTCGCTATGCTAAGCTAGTTAAAAAATATGGAGCCGCCGCCATTGTAATGGCGTTTGATGAAGATGGACAAGCTGATACCCTGGCAAGAAAAATAGAAATTTGTAAAAGATCTTATGAAATTCTAACCGAAAAAGTAGGTTTTTTACCGCAAGATATTATTTTTGACCCAAACATATTTGCCGTAGCCACGGGTATTGAGGAACACAATAATTACGGGCTAGACTTTATTCAAGCAGTAACTTGGATAAAAGCCAACCTGCCACACGCCAAAGTTTCGGGTGGAGTTTCCAACGTCTCCTTCTCTTTCCGTGGCAACAACCCCGTTCGTGAAGCCATTCACTCGGTGTTTTTATACTATGCAATTAAAGAAGGCATGGACATGGGAATTGTCAATGCTGGGCAAATGGGGGTTTATGACGATGTACCCGAAAAACTAAGAAAAGCGGTTGAAGATGTTATTTTAAACACCGACCCCGAAGCGGGCGAACGCTTGCTAGAAGTGGCATCAGAATTTTTAGGCGATGGCACTATTGCCTCTAAAGAAGCCGACTTATCTTGGCGAGAAAACAGTGTAGAAAAACGCCTAGAGCATTCATTGGTAAAAGGCATTACCGACTTTATTATAGAAGATACCGAAGAAGCCTACCAAAAACTGGGTGCACCTATTAACGTGATTGAAGGGCCGTTAATGGACGGTATGAACGTAGTGGGCGACCTGTTTGGTTCAGGTAAAATGTTCTTGCCACAGGTGGTTAAATCGGCAAGGGTCATGAAACGAGCGGTAGCTTATTTAGACTCTTATTTAAAAGCCGAAAAACAAGCTGGTAGTGTACAAGGTAAAATAGTCATGGCAACCGTAAAGGGAGATGTACATGACATAGGTAAAAATATAGTCGGTATCGTTTTACAGTGCAACAACTTTGAAGTAATCGATTTAGGGGTCATGGTTCCTGCCGAAAAAATACTCGATACTGCCATTGAACAAGGGGCAAATATCATTGGTTTGTCAGGCTTAATCACCCCGTCTTTAGAAGAAATGGTAAATGTAGCTAAATTAATGCAAGAACGAAAAATGAACCTGCCGTTATTAATTGGCGGAGCAACCACCTCAAAAGCCCATACCGCAGTAAAAATAGAACCAAAATATGAGTTTCCAGTAGTGTATGTAAAAGATGCTTCTCGTGCAGTGGGTGTTGCCCAAAGTTTGATTTCAGTTGATTTAAAAGCCAAGTTTGCCGCCGATATTAAAGCGGAATATGAACAGATTCGAGAAGAACGCAAAGCACGAGCCAAACAAGTACGCCGAGTTTCTATTACCAAAGCACGCCAAAATGCAATTTTTGATGAAACCGAGTGGCAAGAGTTTACCCCAGTTAAGCCCAAATTTTTAGGCACAAAAGTGCTAGCAGATTTTCCGTTAGAAAAGTTGTTGGAGAGGATTGATTGGTCGCCATTTTTTCAATCGTGGGAACTACATGGCTTGTATCCGCGTATTTTAAAAGACAAGGTAGTGGGCGTAGAAGCCACTAAATTGTTTAACGATGCACAAAAAATGGTCAAACAAATTATTGCCGAAAAATGGCTGACCGCCAAAGCTGTGTATGGTTTTTACCCAGCTAACCGTGATGGCGACGATATTATTATTTACACCGACGACACTCGTAGCAAAGAACTAGGCAGAATGCACCACATTCGCCAACAAGCCGAAAAGAAAAGAAACGCCAAAAACCAATGTTTATCAGACTATATTGCCCCTGTAGATTCGGGTGTAGCGGACTATATAGGCTTTTTTGCAGTAACCGCAGGTATCGGAATTGATGAGCATGTAGAGCGGTTTGAAAAGAACTTTGATGACTATGGATCCATTATGTTAAAAGCACTAGCAGACCGTTTTGCAGAAGCGTTTGCTGAAACCCTACACGAAATAATTCGTAAAGAAGATTGGGGTTATGCACCCGATGAAGATCTATCCAATGAAGAAATAATTCGCGAACGCTACCAAGGCATACGCCCAGCCGCAGGCTACCCAGCTTGTCCAGACCATACTGAAAAAGGTACCTTGTGGGACATAATTAAGCCAGATGAAAATATAGGGCTAGCCATAACAGAAAGCTTTGCTATGTACCCAACCGCCGCGGTATCGGGAACCTATTTTGCCCACCCAAAATCTAAATACTTTGGGGTAGGTTCTATTGGTCGTGACCAGGTAGAAGATTATGCACAGCGTAAAAACTGGAGTATTGAAGAAGCTGAAAGCTGGTTAGCACCTAATTTAGGCTACGATCCTGAAGATTTTGCAACTTAATTTAGTTTTTTAAGGA
>CAZZKU010000134.1:0-3714 GCA_964654635.1 uncultured Piscirickettsiaceae bacterium
CAAACCGAACTTGCTAGCCATTAATGCTTGTTTAGAAACCGCATTACCTCAGACAAAATACAAACTAGACAAAACCAATCTATTCTTATTTACCGACCTATTTATGTATTGCCTATTGGCTACAATACGGCAGGAACAAATGAAAAGCCAATTCATAAGAAGCTGGAACTAAACAGCTATACGTTACTCTTGGGCTATGTAATATTGTAAAACTTCGGGGCCGTCAGGGTTTAATATAATCTCTAGCCCTTTATCAGGATAGTGCCATCTTTCTAAGCCATCACTCCCGATATTTTTACTGTTTGGTTCTCCAAAACGCATGGTTATCATGTCCTTAGATAGGTTCTTTTTTGGGACATAGGTCATCGTTAATATAGTGTTATCAATTAAGCTGTCTGAATCTTCCTCCCTTAAAGTAATTTGACGATTCCCTGTCGAGTTTACCGTTATTTTAACGCCACGAGAGTACATTTCACTTAGTTCTTTTTCAGGTACTTCTAGAATCAAGGTTACCACGCCACGTAATTTTGCTAAAGTCATGGTAGGAAAATACACTTCGGCAACCTTGTTATTTTCAGACTTATCGGTAAAAACTAACGTTTCATAATCTTCACCATATAAAGCAATGGCATCTTGTGGCGTGCTAACACCCAAGGTTAAACCGAGAGCTTCTATATTTCCCTGTTCATTTATAACACTATTCCAAGGTAGTATTTTAGGATCAACTACTTCAACTGGTTTAGGGATTAACATTAAAATTATGCTTAACAATACCGCCGCCAGTAGCACCCACCAAGCCGCAGAAAAGCCTTGATCGGTTTTTTTATTGTTACTTTTCATCTATTATTTCCGGGTTAGATTGCTCGTTACGAGGTTGAAATTTGACAATACTTTTATCTATTTCGCCTCTTCCTGCTTCATAAACTGATATTCCTGTCATTAGAAAGTTGATTAAAATGGTAACAAAAACCACTACTGCGGCAAAGAACAGTCCTATTTTTTCAACTATAGAAGACGAACCTCCATCATCAGAAAAATCATTCATCATCAAGCCACCAGTTAAGCTTCCCAACAGCATTGAAACCAATATCACAACGCTGGCAATACCATAAGAAATTAAAATCCAACGCCCTCGTCGCCAAGCGAGCGTCCAATTAGCGGCTACAAACCAAGAGCCATCGCGACCAATTGATACAGACTTTCGATAGATGTAATAAATAATGGTTGCTGAAATTAAAGGAACTAGAACAAACCAAGCAGAATTTCCATGACTAAGTTCTAGTATAATTTTTGAAATGGCTAAGTGGGTTAACAAAACATTTAGATTAAAAATATGGTGCGGTACTTTAGCAGCATAAGCTTCTTGGCGAGTTATAGTATATTTCATGATTTTGATTCTTTAGATTTAAATTAGATGGTGAGATTAGACCACAGCAACAAAAAAGTACAACATTTTTTTATTTAATTTTATTTATCCCTAGCCATAAAGTTAGCTAATATTTGTCTAGTTTCTTTAGCTGGCAAAGGTTTTCCAAAATAAAATCCTTGGAAACTTTGGGCGTTTTTGTTCTTAAAGAAGTTTATATCAGATTCGTTTTCTACTCCCTCCACAATAACGCCCAAGTTCAAGGCTTCTACCATTGCTAAAATGGCGTTAACAATGCCTTTACCCTCTTTAGTGTCAAGGTTTCTAACAAAAGATTGGTCTACTTTTAGGGTATCAATTGGAAATTTCTGTAGATACGACAATGAAGAGTAACCCGTTCCAAAATCATCAACTAGTAGAGAGATTCCCAAATCTTTTAACTTGTTTAGCACGATAACATGATGCTCGGCATTACCCACCATTAAACTTTCTGTTATTTCTAAATCGATATATTTATTATCTAACGAGGTGTTATTTAATACTTTTTGAATTCGTTCAACTAAACTTTTATCAACAAATTGTCTAGGCGATAAATTTATGCCTATGTGTAAATTCTTAAAGCCTAATTTGTCCCAGCTCTCGACTTCTGCAACCGCCGTTTCTAACACAAACTGACCTATTTCTACAATTAAGCCAGTTGCCTCTGCCATCGGAATAAATACCACGGGAGAAACCAGTCCTTCAGTAGGGTGATTCCATCGTGCTAAGGCTTCAAACCCAGTAAGCTTATGTGACTTAGCATCAACCTGTGGTTGATAGTAAACTTCTATTTGCTTGCGTTTTAACGCACTTCGTAAGTCATTTTCTAACATCAAATATTTTTGAGATTCCGCATTCATTGACTGTTGATAAAATTGTAGCTGATTGCCTCCAGCAGACTTAGCACTAGTCCTGGCTACATTAGCATGGGCAACTAATTGATTGGAGGTTTTACTAAATTCATTTATTTCACACACGCCCATTGAAAAAGAAAAAAACAATTCTTTTGATTCAATCATGAACGCCCTAGCCAAATCATTGAAGACTCTTTGGGTTGACTGAATTAATTCATTTTTATCTTTAGCAAATTTAATCAAAATAGCAAATTCATCACTGCCTTGTCGAGCAACTATATCTTCTTTACGGGTAACATTTTTTAAACGTAAAGCAACATTTTTTAATAAGATATCCCCATTATGTTGCCCAAGAGTGTCATTGGTTTTTTTAAATTGATCTATGTCTAAAACAACCACCGCACTTAAACCTGGGTGTTCTTCTTGCTCGATAAATTCTTGCAACAATTTATTAAAATAACGCCTATTAGGCAAGTTGGTTAATAAATCAAACTTTTCTTGGTGGGCGATTAATTGCTCGGCTTTATGCAGTCGAGTAATATCTTGTGCAGAACCTTTCATACCAATTAATACACCAGAGTCATCATACTGACAATCTGCCAAACTATCTATGTGTATGGTTTCCCCTTGCTGGTTTTTAATTCGATAGGTTAAATGCAAAGCACCTTCTCCTATCTTAGCGTTTTCCAACGCTTCAAAAACGATAGGAAGGTCTTTTGGAATGATATTATCTAAACACTGCTTCATAGTCGGGTTTTCAAGATGGGCGATGCCAAACATTTTGCACCCTAAAGGAGAGGTAAATAGCCGATCTGTCTGTACCGTCCATTCCCAGTAGACGACTTTGGCTAGTTCTTGGGTATAGGTTAATTTATGCTGTAAATCAAGCAGACTGGCTTCATACTCAACTAGCTTTAAAGCATGTTCAACCACATTTAACAAGACATGCCAATTAAGGGGCTTTCTTACAAACTCGATTGCCCCTGTGCTATATACTTCATCAATGCTTGACATTTCGTTGGAAGAAACCATCACAACAACGGGGGTGAACTTGCCCTTATTTATTTTTTGAATTTGAGCGGTTGCTTCTAAGCCACCTACAATAGGCATCATGTCATCCATAATGACTAAATTAGGTTTTTTATCAAGATAAACCGCCAGAGCTTCCTGTCCATTTTTAGCAGTTATAACTTTATAGCCTTGCTTTAAAAGCATTTCTTTTAGAGTGTGCAAATCATCTTCATCATCATCTACTGCTAGGATGCATTTTTTAGAATTTTTAAGTGGTAATGAAACATTCGTCATAATCAATTTTGTTTTTTTCTGCTTAAAGATGTTAAGTCGTTAATTGGGAGGTTACCAGGAGGGTATCAATAACACCCCCCTAACTTCTTGCTTTAATATTTAGGTCATTTTACCCTGTTCGTCAGCAAATATTCTATATTGAACCAATTT
>CAZZKU010000135.1:0-3679 GCA_964654635.1 uncultured Piscirickettsiaceae bacterium
TCTAATTAAATTTCTTATTAAATTTATAAAAAAACCTTTTTTTTCTTCGTTAATAAAACGCTGTTCACGCTCCTCACCCACAAAGCGTGCCACAATATCTTGGTAAGCTATTGAAGCGTCTGAACTTTTATCTAAAATAACGGGATAGCCAGAATTAGACGACTTTAAGACCTTGCCTGATTCGGGAACCACTCCCAATAATGGGATTCGTAATAAATTGATTACTTTTTCTACCGATAACATTTCACCAGCGGCTACTCGCTGTGGGTTATAACGGGTTAGCAGTAGATGCTCTTTAACCGCAATACGTCCCTCTTCTGCTCTTTTTGACTTGGCTTGTAGAAGTCCTAGCATTCTGTCGGCATCTCTAACTGATGAGACTTCGGGGTTGACTACCACAATCGCCTCATCGGCAAAATACAGGGCTAGTTGGGCGCCTTTTTCAATACCCGCTGGAGAATCGCAAACTATGTAATCAAAACCCGCTTCTTTTAAATCGGCTATTACCTTGGCGACGCCCTCTTTGGTTAGCACATCTTTATCACGTATTTGCGAAGAAGCCAAAATGTATAAATTAGCGATATTGTTATCTTTAATTAATGCCTGTTGTAACGAAGCTTCGCCTTGCACTACATTCACAAAATCATAAATAACTCGTTTATCACAACCCATTAGTAAATCTAAATTACGTAGCCCGACATCAAAATCAATAACCACTACTTTATAGCCTAATTGTGCAAGCCCGGTTGCAAAACTGGCACTGGTTGTGGTTTTTCCGACTCCACCTTTGCCAGAAGTTACCACAACAACTCGTGAGACAGGTTTTATCATGAAAGCTCTTCCAAGAAATTGGCTTGAAATATCAAGCTATCATAAACAAGTGAAACTTCCACAAACCCTTCTTTATCTTCAGCGGATATACCATCTGCTAGTTGATAAACTCCTGCAATACAAACCATTTCAGGGTTTAGGTTACTTGCAAAAATCTTTGCCTGCTTAAACCCCGAAGAACCTGCGAAGGCCCTGCCTAACAGTTGCCCATAAACATGAATATTGCCATCGGCAATTATTTCAGCTCCAGGATTAACTGAACCTAAAATAATTAAGTCTCTATTTTTAGCTTGTATTTGTTGACCTGAGCGGACGTTTTTATTAATAATTAAAGCACTTAATTTGCTCATATCATTATTAACAGGGGTCGGTTTTGGCTGTAAATCTTCATTTTCACTATTTTCTGGAAATAATGCCAAGCCGGCATATTCTGCTTGCTGTTGAATTATTTCATCTTCGCTTCTTACTCCAATAGGTATCATTTCAAGCTGATATAAAAACTCGACTAATAAAGCTAAAAAAGTAGGGTCATCTAAAGCCACTTTAGGTTGGATAACAATCGGAACTCCTTGAAATAAAACGGGGGTTTCTTCAACCTTTTCATTAACTTCCATTTTAACTTGTTGGATATCGTCTGAATAAATATTTAAGACGGTTAATGAAAGAGTAGAATCTTTCAAATCAATCGCTTTTGGCATGAAACATTCCTTTTTGAAGAATAAAGCATAGAATAAAGCAATATACCGCAGTAAAAGCGATTCGTAAAGTACCCACCCCTGGCGATTTTTGGCTTTTTAGGTTATTTTTAGCTATAATTATGGTCAATGTTAACCCTATTGAGATATATTTCTTTGAAAAACAATCATCTGCATGTCATTATGTTCGCCCTGTTGTCATCAGCTTTAGTAGGTTGCTCTACCACCACTAAAATACAATACCTAGAACCCGCAGAAATTGATGAGGTTAGCCTTTTAAAGAAAATAGCGGTGAATGACTTTAAAAAAGATTCGGTCGGGCTTGCTGGCAAAATAGAAACCAAATTGTCGCAAAAAAAATTCAACAATCAACCTTATTTCACCGTGGTTAGTCGGCAGAACTTAGACCTAATTCTTTCTGAACAAAAACGCCAGTATTCAGGTTTAACCAATGAGCAAAATAATGTAGAACTGGGTGAACTTATTGGTGCTCAAGCTTTTATATCAGGCAAAATAAATTCTAAAAGCTATGCTGATAATCGCTACACCGAAGAACGAATTCGTTGTGTTGATGAAAAATGCAAGAAAATACAAACTTATCGAGTTCAATGCAAAAAAAGAAATATTCAACTAAGTGCCAATATAAAAATTGTCAATATTGAAACTTCAAAAGTGGTTTATACCGAAACCTACCAGCAATCTAGTGACTGGAGAGCCTGTACCGATAATGGTAAAACCCTACCCAATCCCTCTAATGTTTGGCAAAATCAAGCCAACAACATCGCCCGTCAATTTGTAGAAAAAATATCTCCTTCTTATACTTATCGTGAAATTGAACTATTAGAAGACCCCGATATTAGCTATACTTCAGAACAGAAAAAACTACTATCGGGTGCGATTGAATTCATTGAAGCACAAAGAATGGATAAGGCAGATAAGCTACTAAGCCAACTTGTTTTTGAAACTGAATCAAAGTCTTATGTTGCCAACTACAATTTAGGAGTGGTAAAAGAAGCACAAGGCGATTATACACAAGCACAACAGCTTTATAGTTTGGCTGATAACTTATTAATCCAACCTAACGAAGCGGTAGATAAGGCGGTTCAACGAATTAACAAGGTGATTTCCCATCACCAAAAAGCACAAATGCAAATAGGGAAATGAACGTTAAACTAATTAATATAACCATACTGCTAGGCTTGTTTTTTTTAACGGGCTGTCAAAACAATCCCTCAAAATCTACTGAAGATATAAAAATTACCACCCATTATCCTGATTGGTACCAAAATCCTCCCTCTGACACGCCGAATACTTTATATGGCTTAGGTGAAGGCAAAACTGCCAATGCGGCAATAGATGATGCTCTACGCTACTTATCTGCCAAATTAAGCGTATCGGTTAGCTCTACTAGCCAAATAAACAAAAGTTTTCATAGCGGTGCTTACCAATATGCAGAAACGACTTTAAATAAGCAAACTCAAACCAGTATTAAAGCCATTCAAATTAATCAATTTGAACAGGTTAATTTAAAACAAATTGGCTACGCAAGGTTTGTGGCTTTAATTAAGTCTGATAAACAAAAATTGGCTAACAGTTTTAGAAACAAACTAACCGAACAAATGAATTATTATAAAAACGATAGCTCAATAAATAACAACCCTATTGGCTATGCTCAATATTTAGCGATTAAAGCCCACTATCAAACCCTAGACAATTTTACAGCTAATTTGGCTATTTACCAATCGCTTCGTCCACAATCCAGCTCAAAGCAATTTACAAGATTTATTGCTGAAGTTGAAAAAACCTATGCTACAAAATTAGACAACACCCAGTTTAAAATAAAAAGCAATAACCAAAGATTTCAACAAGCTCTAACTAATTTTCTAAAACAACAAGGCTTTAAGGTTGGCAACGATAAAAACAGTACCGATAAAATAATCCTTAACACCAGTAACAACAAAACAAAATTCAATGGTTTCTTTATTACCCGCATCACAACCGATTTAACTTACCAAAATTTAACAACCGAAACAGCAAAGCAGATTTTTTTAAAGGGGCAAGGAATAAACCAACAACAGGCTGAAGATAATTCACTGCAAAAATTTATTAAGTATCTTAACTCTCAAGAATTAACCATTACCTTAGGTATTGCT
>CAZZKU010000136.1:0-3673 GCA_964654635.1 uncultured Piscirickettsiaceae bacterium
TTGGTTAGGTTGCGGGTCAAGATTGTATTTTACTTGTGTAGGTAAGTAGGGGTAAATTGTCCAGGCAAGAGCAATCCCTAAGAACAAAGCTCCTATTAAAATATATTTTTTAAGATTGTGGTTAAGTGTGTAAATTGTTGTATTTACCTATATTTTATGGGGTTTTATTTACCCAGTAAAAAGTTAATTCATAAGTCATCTTAACTTAAAAAGACAGTTGTTTTAAGTGTTTTTTACAGCATTAAATGAACAGTTTCCTATATTGGCTCAAATTGGTATATAATGCTTCCGCCTGATTTTAGAAGGCAATTTTTATAATAGAAAAATATAAAACGGCTTACCTTTAGGAAATTAAACAAGGTAAGCGGCACGTGGAATGTAAAGTGTAAATTTATATTTTTTAAAAACATAAGTTGAAATTAAGTGATTGAAGAAAAAAAAGTAGAAGACTCGACCGTTCTAGAAGTTGAACAAGTTGAGAAAAAAGAAGAAGTGGTAGCGGAGTCTGTTGGAAGCAATGAAGAAGATAAAGCGGTTGCTGAAACCGCAGAAAAGTTATCTGTTGACCCACATGCAGGTCGTGAAGCCGACAAGTATGAAAACCCTGTACCTAGTCGTGAATTTATTTTAGATTTGTTTGAATCAGAGCAAAAGCCTTTGCGTCTAAAGCAGGTAGCTCGCCATTTTGATATTGAAGATGATGAACGTTTTGAAGCTATTTCAAGACGTTTAAAAGCGATGGTTCGTGACGGACAGCTAGTTCGTAACCGTCGCGGAGCTTTTGCTCTGGTTCAGGAAACTGATCTAGTAAAAGGAAAAGTGTTAGGACACCCTGCTGGTTTCGGTTTTTTAAAACCAGAGGGAGAAGATGCGGGTTCAGATTTATTCCTTTCGGATAAAGAAATGCACAAGGTTTTTCATGGCGATATAGTGGTAGCTTCGGTTATTGGCACCGACAGAAAAGGTCGTCGTGAAGGTTCGATAGTAGAAGTGCTTGAACATACTAACGAAAAAGTATTAGGCAGGCTGCAGTTTGAAGATGGTTTGGCTTGGGTACAACCTAATAATAATAAAATAGCACAAGATGTTTTTATTCCTTCGGATGGTCTTTTAGAAGCCGAAGAATCGCAAATAGTGATGGTTGAAATTATTCGTCAACCCACTAAAAATAGTAGTGCAATTGGTAAAGTGATAGAAGTTTTGGGTAACTATATGGATCCTGGTATGGAAATAGATGCCGCGATTCATGCACACGGAATTCCAAACGAATGGCCAGAAGATTTGTTGTCTGAGCTTGCTAAAATTCCAGATGAAGTAACTGAAGCCGACTGGGAAGGGCGTAAAGATATTCGTAACCTACCTTTAGTAACTATTGATGGTGACGATTCAAAAGATTTTGATGATGCAGTTTATGCAAAACGTCGTAAAAAAGGTTGGCGTTTAGTGGTGGCTATTGCTGATGTATCTCATTATGTTGCGGAAGGTTCGCTGTTAGATAAAGAAGCTTATAAGCGTGGAAATTCAGTCTATTTCCCGCAAAAAGTTATTCCAATGTTGCCAGAAAAACTATCTAACGATATGTGTTCGTTAAACCCAAAGGTTGATCGTTTATGTATGGTCTGTGACATGAGCATTGATGAAAACGGCAAGCTTGAAAAAACCAAGTTTTATGATGCGGTAATGCATTCACACGCACGCATGACTTATAACGAAGTACACGACATGCTAACCAATGATGATAGCGAATATCGTGAAACCTATAAAGATTTGGTAGAAGATATTGAAGCACTTGATGGGCTGTACCAAGCACTTAAAGTGGCTAGAGCAGAACGTGGAGCGTTAGAGTTTGATACTATTGAAACTCGTATGGTATTTGATGAACATCGTAAGATAGAAGAAATAGTGCCTGTCCAAAGAAATGAAGCCCATAAGATAATTGAAGAATGTATGTTAATGGCAAACGTGGCAACTGCTCGCTATCTTAAATGGCATAAAATCCCTATGTTATATCGAGTACACGACAAGCCTAAAGAAGAAAAGTTGGCTAATCTACGAACTTTCTTGGGTGACTTTGGTTTAACTTTAGAGGGTGGCGAAAGCCCAACCGCACATGATTATGCCGCAATTACTGAGCAAGTTAAAGATGAATCCTATGCACACATGGTTGGTACGGTTATGCTTAGAAGCATGAATCAGGCGGTTTATCAGCCAGAAAATAAAGGGCATTTTGGGCTTAACTATGATTATTATGCTCACTTCACCTCGCCTATTCGTCGCTACCCTGATTTACTCATTCACCGTGCGATTCGTTATGCGTGGACTAAAAGTGAAGATACTGTTTTTACCTATAGTGAAAACGACATGCGATCGCTTGGTGAGCATTGTTCGGCTACCGAAAGAAGAGCCGATGAAGCCACTCGTGATGCAGTTACTTTCTTGAAATGTGAATATTTATCTCATCGTCTAGGTGAAGAATATGAAGCGGTGGTAACAGCGGCAACTAATTTTGGATTATTTGTAGAGCTATATCCTTTATATGTAGAAGGTTTAGTGCATATTACCGAATTAGGTGAAGATTATTTCCATTACGATGCTTCCCGCCACTGCTTAAAAGGTGAAAGAACTGGCAAGACATACCGTTTAGGCGATCGTATTAAAGTACAGGTTGCCCAGGTTAATCTTGATGAACGTAAAGTTGATTTACGCTTTATTGAATCGCTAGAAGAACAGTCTGAAACTGAATATGATACAACTGATGATGTCGCAGAAGAGCAGAGTGGTTTAGACAATGATGAAATAGAAAGTAGCGAATTTCCTAAAAAGAAAAGACGTCATTATCGTCGCAAGGGTGCTCGTAAAAACTCTGCTAGTAAAAAAGATTAAGAGGCCTCTCTGTATTAATTGATGAGTCAAGATTTGTTATATGGTATTCACGCCATTGAAAAGTTATTAAAGCAGTCGCCAGAAGCGGTTTATTGTATTTCAGTCCAAAAAGGGCCGTTAAACAAGCGTGTGCAATCTTTGGTCAACCAAGCCAGAAAGTTAGGCTTGGTGGTACAGATGGAACCTAAAACTTTTTTTACTAAGTTAGAAGGCGTTCACCAAGGAGTGGTTGCCAATGTAGCCAAACAAGCTCCATTAAAAGAATCTAATTTAACCGAATTAATAGAAAGTTTAGAAAACCCTTTGTTCTTGTTTTTAGATGAAGTTCAAGACCCGCATAATTTAGGTGCAATATTAAGAACCGCAGATGCCGCGGGTGTTGATGCAGTGATTATTCCTAAGCATAATTCGGTAGGCATGACTGCCACGGTTAAAAAAGTAGCCAGTGGTGCTGCTGAAACCGTTAAGCTGATTGTCGTTTCTAATTTGACCAGAACCATTAAAGACATGCAAAAGCAAGGCATGTGGATGATTGGGCTAGATGGCGAAACCGATAAAACAATTTATGAAATTGATTTTAAAGGGTCTATCGGTCTAGTAATGGGGGCAGAGGGAACAGGTTTGCGTAAATTAACCAAAGAAACCTGTGACTATTTAGCGGCAATACCTATGCAAGGTTCGGTAGAAAGCTTAAATGTTTCTGTAGCAACCGGCGTAACCCTTTATGAGGCTTTAAGACAACGAAATTAAGCTTGTTTTAACCCCAAAAACCCTAAAATCGCCAGGGGTG
>CAZZKU010000137.1:0-3625 GCA_964654635.1 uncultured Piscirickettsiaceae bacterium
GAAATAATTTATTTTAATTATTTTTCTATCGAGTTCAATAAATTAATGGTAAATTCTTTTTGAGCTTGTTTGTTCGTTAATGCTTTGTTGTTGACGGTACTAATGATAAATACATCCTCTACTTTTTCTCCTACCGTGTTAATTTTAGCATCGTGTAGTCGTATTTCACTTTCTTTTAATGCTTCGCCGATTTTTGCTAGCAAGCCAGGTATGTCTTTGGTATTAATGGTTAATTCGGTTCGTTGTTGGTTTATTTCTGTAAATTTTATTTCTGTTTGGGTATCAAAAGCTCGTAAAATTCTAGGTTCTTTTTGTTTATAATTGGTTATTTCATCGCTTAGGCTTAGTTGGTGTTGTAAGGTTGTTTTTATCTCTTTAATGGTGTCTTGTTCAGTTACTGCTTGGTTATTTTGGTCTAAAAAGTGAACAATCACTAAGGTTTTATTTTTGTTACCCGTATAAATTTTGGCTTCCATTACATTTAACTGTAAGCGGTCTAGTTGTTTGGTTATTTGAGCAAATAAATAATCCCTATCTTCCATTAATAGTATTAGCTCAGTTGCTCCACGCTGTGGTTTTTTAGCAATACTGGTTATTATTTTATGTTCGCTATCTTGTAGTAAAGTTTTGGTTATTCTTGCAATTTCGTGGTGATTGTGCTGGCTAAAGAAATCGGTATTGTTAAATTCTTGCCATAGCGTTTGATATTCAGCAGGAGCAATGCCTTGGTTATTTAGCTGTTCCATTGCACCTTCTTTATTTTTTAGTGCTTGTTTAGTTCTACTTTTCGGTAGATCTATCGAAACATCTAATGCCTGACTTGTTAGATTATAAAGTTGCAAAAAAAGATGGTTTATCCATTCGTTCCAAGTATCTGGTGAGGTTGATATAACATCTGCTACGGTTAGTAAATATAAATAGTCTAGCCGTTCTTGGCTTGCCATTTTTTTAGCAAATTCAGTAATGACCTTGGGGTCAGAAAGATCTTTTTTCTGTGCGTAGTAAGAAAAATCTAGGTGAGCTAAGACTAGCCAGCTAAGTAATTCAGTATCATTTTTTGATAAATTATGTTGTGTTCCAAACTGTTGAGCATCAATCGCACCTAATTTTTCATGAGCACCATCTCTCCCTTTGGCAATATCATGAAACAGTCCTGCTAGTAACAGTATTTCTGGTTTTGGCAAGGTGCTGGCTATTTGGTGAGCAGTGGGTGATTCAAAGGCAAATTCATCAATAAAAAATCGTCTTAAATTACGTATAACCAGTAGAGTGTGTTCATCTACGGTATAGGCATGGAAAATATTAAATTGCATTAAGCCTGATATTTTTTCAAACACGGGTAAGTATGCCCCTAATATTCCGTAGGAGTGCATGCGTTTTAAGGAGGCGTTAACCCCTTTAGGTTGTCTAAAAATTTCAATAAATAAAGCTTTGTTAATCGCATCGGCACGAAATTGTTGATTAATTAAGTGTAGGTTATTGCGTATTAAGCGAATGGTTCTGGAACGAATGCCTTTAATTGTATCGATTTGGCTAGATAAAATTAAAAAAATTTCTAGCAAAGCGGTTGGGTTTTTTTCAAACAGCTTATCTTTTTTACAGTCTAAATAATTGTTTACCAAATGAAACCTTGGGTTTATATCGGTAATAATATCTTGTTCGCTAGTAAATATTTGCTCGTTAAAATATTGAATTAAAATTTCGTTTAACTTGGCGACAGTTTGTACCTTTTGATAATACGGCTTCATGTAAGCTTCTACAGCTTCGGTTATGTACTCAAACTTTAAGCCTTTTTGCTCGGCAAGTATTTGTTGATATTCAAGCAATAATCTATCTTCAGAACGTTTTTTGTAACGATGTAAGGTAAAACGAACTTCATTTAAATAGTTGTAAGCATCTACAATTTCTTCAAATTCTTGTTGGTTGATGAAATTATGTTCAACCAGTTCTTGAATAGAATTAGCACCATAGTGACGCTTGGCTATCCAAAATATATTGTGAATATCACGTAATCCGCCGGGGCTTTCTTTTACATTGGGTTCAAGTTGATATGTGGTATCTTGGTAACGTTCATGGCGTTTTATTTGTTCTTCTAGCTTGGCTTGAAAAAATGTTGCACTAGGCCAGAGTTGTTTTTCATCCCAAACATTATCAAGCAGTTCTTTATTTTTTTCTGCACCAGTAATAAATCGTGATTCGACTAGATTGGTAGCCGTTGCTACATCATCTTTTGCCGCATCTATTGTCTGCTGGCTATTTCTAACTGCATGTCCTACTTCATAACCGATATCCCAAAGTAGACGAATAAAATTGGCAATTTCTTCTGCAAAAGGTTCGTACCCTTCACCAAATATTAAAATATCTATGTCTGAATAGGGTTGGAGTTCTTTTCTGCCATAACCGCCGACGGCAAAGAGCGATAATTGTTGTTGAGCCTTGTCACTTAAACAGTATTGCCATAGTTGGGTTAATAGTTGGTCAGTAAAGTCAGAGCGGTTGGTTAGCAATTGGTGAACTTTAGTGCCTTGATCATATTGCTCGTATTGTTGGTTGGTGAAATCTACAATAAGCCCCCGCCCTAATTTTAGTGCTGGGTTGTAGTTGTCTGGTGACAGGGCGTTAATAAAATTTTTTATTTCAGTTGAGTTCATGTTTTTACTAATCTTTTGTGGGTAAAAAAGGAGTTTCATCTGTTCGTAAAGTTAGCACTTCATAACCCGTTTTGGTTACTAAAATAGTGTGTTCCCATTGGGCAGACAATTTTTTATCTTTAGTGACCACCGTCCAGTTATCGCCTAGTAATTTGACATCGACTTTACCCAAATTAATCATTGGTTCAATGGTAAATACCATGCCCTCTTTTAATACAATTTCTTTTAGTTCTGGCTGGGTATGGTGCAATACTTGCGGTTCTTCATGAAATTCAGCACCAATACCATGTCCGCAATATTCCTTGACTACCGTAAAATTATGGTTGTGAGCATGGGTTTCAATCGCCAGAGCTATGTCATATAAAGTTGCGTTGGGTTTTACCTGTTCTATGCCTAGCCACAAACATTCTCTAGCGACTCTGCAAAGGCGTTGGGCGAAAGGTTTAGTTTGACCCAATTCAAACATAACACTGCTGTCGCCGTGATAACCGTCTTTGATAACCGTAATATCAACGTTAACAATGTCGCCTTTTTTCAGCTTTTTGCTAGAAGGAATGCCATGGCAAACTACATGGTTAATTGAAATACAACTTGCCGCTGGAAAACCACGATAATTAAGCGTAGCAGGTATAGTTCCCTGGGTGTTTTCCATGAAATCTTGTGCAATGGCGTTAATAGATGCTGTGGTAGCGCCTATTTTTACATGCTCGCCAATCATTTCTAATACATCAGCTGCTAGGCGACCAGCAATTCTTAATTTTTGTACTTCTTCTGCGGTTTTAATTTTAATAGCCATATTGAAAGCTTATATTTCCATTTGTTTATTCGAATTTAAGCTGTTATTTTAAGTTATTTAGAGGGCACCCCTGGCGTTTTTTAGGTTTTTAAAGCTTTTTAAATGCTTGTAAAGCCTAAAATCGCCAGGGGTGGGGGTCTAATTTATTGTTTTAAATTTATTTTCCCGTAGAATAAAT
>CAZZKU010000138.1:0-3620 GCA_964654635.1 uncultured Piscirickettsiaceae bacterium
CCAAAGAAAAAGTTATGCCAATGTATTTCCAAAAATTACTATAGAAAATAGCTAACTACTCAACTTTACGAAAATGACTAACTAAACGCTAAAAGACTCTCCACAACCGCAGGCATCTTTTACCAAAGGGTTATTAAATTCAAACCCTTCGTTTAACAAACCATCTTTTACATAGTCTAGTTCCATGCCATCAATTTGTGGTAGGCTTTTTTTCGGTACGACAACTTTAACTCCGTGCGACTCAAAGACTTCATCACTTTCGTCAATTTCATCGGCATAATCTACAACATAAGAAAATCCTGCACAGCCACTTACCTTGGTCGATAATCGTAAACCGATACCTGACCCTCGCTTACCTAGCATGGTTTCTACTCTATTTGCCGCTTGTTTTGTTAGTGTAATTGCCATATAACTCTCCTAAAGAATCCCTTTAATTTCATACTTTTTATCAATTACCTGCTGTAAACTAACGCCAGTTAAAAAATTTGCGATTGTTTTACTTAATTCATGCCACAAATCATGAGATAAGCAAGCGTCACCATGTTTACAATTTTCTTTACCAGCACACTTTCTTGGATCAAGTGATTCGTTTACCGCACCAATAATATCACTAATTGAAATATCATCCGCTAACCGACTTAAACGATAACCGCCACCAGGACCTCTAGCACTTAAAACCAATCCATTTTTTTTCAATTTAGCAAAAATTTGTTCTAAATACGATAAAGAAATACCCTGCCTTTCTGAAACCATAGACAAAGTAATAGGTCCTTCTGCCTGCTTAATTGCAATATCTAACATTGCAATTACTGCATAACGACCTTTGGAGGTTAACTTCATATTATGTCCTGCACCATAAGTTACGATATGATGAGAATAATACAATAACCTAGTAAACAACTCAAGTATTACTCTGTCTTATTACTTGCTTTTATATGAGCCATTTGTTCAGGGTCACTTGGTTCTAAAACAACATCTTCAAGACTAGATAAATTAACACTGGTATCCTTACAACCCAACTTTTGTATTGCTACATTTAATTTAGCCAGTTGTTCGTCCTGACCTTGGATATGATCAAGCAGACTATAAATCGCTTTTTCAACAGGGTCTTTCATGCTAGCGGTTACCCCGTAAGCATCAAAACCAATTTTGTCTGCCATTTCTTTATGCCTACTGCTTAAACTTGACTCATCTGGCTCAATAACTCTTCCAGGTACACCCACGACGGTTCTGTCATTTTCTACCGATTTTAATACCACCGCATTTGAACCTATTCGAACATCATCGCCAATTAACAAAGGTCCTAATACTTTAGCTCCTGCACCTACTACCACACGGTTGCCCAAAGTTGGGTGACGTTTACCCTCTTTTGTACTTACTCCGCCCAATGTCACTCCATGATACAAAGTGCAATCGTCACCAATTTCAGCAGTTTCACCAATGACTACGCCCATACCATGGTCAATAAAAAAGCGGTTACCAATTTTAGCCGCAGGGTGAATTTCTATCCCTGTAAACCACCTTGCTAAACCAGAAATAAAACGAGCTAGCCATTTTAAGCCTTTATTCCATAGCCAATGGGTTAATCTATAAAACAAAATAGCATGCAACCCTGGGTAGGTGGTTAATACATCAAAAGTATTTCGCGCGGCTGGATCGCGCTCAAATACCGATTTAATATCTGACTTAATTCTTTGGAACATCTGTTACCTCTGGTTTTTTACTCTGTCTTTGTGCGGCAGTTAAAATACCGCGCAAAATATCTATTTCTTTAATGTCTAGCTGCGCTCTATTAAACAACCTTCTCATTCGACGCATAAACTGTGCATTTTTGGCTATGTCCAAAAACTCAATATCTTGTAACATTTGAAATAAATGCTCATAAAACCCTTCTAATTGCTCTGATGATGCCAAAGGATGTTTATAGCCTTTTAAAATTTTACCGCTATTTTTTGTTTGCACAATATCAGTAGCCATCAAACACTCATAAGCAAAAACTTGCACCGCCGCCGCTATATTTAACGAACTATAAGACGGGTTACTAGGAATATGGGCTAAATAATGGCACAAATCCATTTCAGTATTACTAAGCCCAGAATCTTCACGCCCAAAGACAATTGCCACTTCAGCCTTATCATCTTGAGTTGTTTGCATAATTAAATTCGCCGTTTCCCTTGCATCTAACTGTGGCCAGGACACGCGGCGTAGTCTAGCACTAGAGCCAATAACTACTTGGCAATCTTGCAAAGCTTCCCTCAAACTGCCTACCACCACAGCATCATTTAAAATATCTGCCGCACTAGAGGCTCTTGCAGAAGCTTCCTGGCTAGGAAAATCTTTAGGGCTTACCAACACTAGTTGTGACAAGCCCATATTCTTCATTGCCCTTGCCACCGCACCAATGTTACCTGGGTGAGAAGTTTCAATTAACACTATTTTTATTTTTTGTAACTTAGAATGGCTTCTATAATCTTCAAGCATTGTTTTTTTTCCGCTATAATTCACACAATTAAATATATTTTACTGGAAAAACTTCATGAACCCCATTTTAAATGTTGCAACCATAGCCGCCAAAGAAGCTGGTGAATACATAAAAGAACAATTAGAAAAAATTATCCGCCTTGATGTTGAAGAAAAAGGACTTAACGATTTTGTGAGTCATGTTGATATTCAAGCCGAAAAAATGATTATATCGGCTATTCGTAAATACTACCCTGACCATAACATTACCGCCGAAGAAAGTGGCAAGCACACTACACCATCAAAATTTGAATGGATTATTGACCCACTAGATGGCACCACCAATTATCTACACAAGATTCCGCATTTTGCAGTATCCATTGCGGTAAAAGAAAACGGTAAGCTAATGCATGGCGTGGTTTATGACCCAATAAAAGATGAATTATTTTCAGCCAGCCGAGGCGATGGTGCTAAGTTAAATAACTTTAAAATTCGCGTATCTAACCAACAACGTCTTAAAAATGCCGTGTTAGCAACTGGCTTCCCCTATACAGATTTTAGCTATATCGATGCCTATATGGACAGTTTAAAAAGCTTCATGCTAAAAACATCAGGCATTCGCCGAGCAGGCTCTGCCGCTTTAGACCTAGTCTATGTTGCTTGTGGACGAGTTGATGGCTACTGGGAACTTAATTTAAAAACCTGGGACATTGCCGCAGGTGCTTTAATTGTTACTGAAGCTGGCGGACTGGCTACGGATTTTGCAGGTGGTGAAAACTATTTAGAATCTGGCAATATTATTGCGGCCAACCCAAAAATGTTACGAACAATGGCTAAGGTTATTACACAAACCATTACTAAAGACCTTCGAAAGTAGAATTTAAAGCATTTTAAGCAGTTTTAAAGCCGCAAAAACCCTAAAATCGCCAGGGGTGGTGTCTAAATTAAGTGTTTAGGGGGGCCACCCCTGGTGATTTTAGGGTTTTAAAGCAGTTTTTTAAACATTAATTAATGCCTTTTCTTTAGAAAGCACTTAACAACCGCCAATTATTTTTTACTGGCTAAAATGCACGACAACTTCCGTAAAATTCGACGCAATAGCCAGCTTAAACCTGCTTGCTCCATTAAACGGAAATAATAATAGACTGGAATTCTTTTTT
>CAZZKU010000139.1:0-3612 GCA_964654635.1 uncultured Piscirickettsiaceae bacterium
CTTTAACTTAGAGTATATTTAAAAAACGATTTAAAGGAGCCTTTATGGAAAATCAAACTTTTACCGAAATTGACAAAACATCCACTAAATATGAACAAGCAATGCTTTCTGCGTTTATTCAAAAAAATAGTAAAGAAAGATTTTACCAAAAAGCTCTTGAGAGAATGCTAGTAACTGGTGAGCCTAACTTAAAGTGGAATTGGAGCTGGTGGGGCTTTATTGGTGGCTGGCTATTTTTACTCTACCGTAAATCATATTTAGCCGCTTTGGTGGTATTTACCGCTTCCATATTTTCAGCGACAATTCCTTTTGGTACTTTAATTTTAATGGTAATTACCGGTGGACTCGCCCCTTATTTAATCATAAAAAAGTACTACCGCTTAAAAACAGAAATTGAATTACACCACCAAGATGAACAAGCAAGAATAAAAGCCATGCAAGAAGTCGGTGGTTACCACACTTGGGTTATTTGGCTAGCCGTTATATTTTATAGCTTACTACTTATTGGCGCGATTAGTTTATCTAGCTTGGCTTTAGGATTCTAATTAAACTTATTTGAAACCTGCCAAAGTCAAAAATCGCCAGGGGTGCCCCCTAATTACTTAATTCTCTAGCTTAACAACACTAAATTATCACAATGAATTAAATATTTACCATTAACATAGCCAAGAATATCTTTTATTTCTTCTGAAGATTTTTGCATAATTTTGGTAACATCTTGAAACGAGTAATTACTCAAACCTCTAGCTATTTCATTGCCATCAAGATTAACACAAGCAACCATATCCCCTTTCTGAAACTTACCCGTGAGGGCAATCACCCCAGCAGGAAGCAAGCTTTTAGAACCTGACTGTAACGCAACAACGGCTTTCTTATCCAGTACTAAAGTGCCACGAACCTGCAAATGACCTGCCAGCCATTGTTTTCTTGCAGAAAGTGGTTCTAAATCGGGAATTAATAAAGTCCCCAATGACTCTCCTGCCAACAGCCTTAACAGGACATTTTCTTCTTTACCCGAGGCGATAAAAGTGGCAGTACCTGAACGGGAAGCTCTTTTAGCGGCAATAACCTTGGTGTACATTCCACCCTTACCCAATGAACCGCCTGTAGAACTTGCCATACTTTCGATATCTTTTCTACTTACCAGTGCTTCTGAAATGAGCTTGGCTTTTGAATTAATTCGTGGGTTGTCATCGTAAAGACCTTGCTGGTCAGTTAAAATAACCAACACATCGGCTGAAATAAGGTTGGCAGTTAAAGCGGCTAACGTATCATTATCACCCACGCAAATTTCTTCAGTGACCACGCTATCATTTTCATTTATTATTGGAATAACACCATGCTCTAACAGGGCTTGAATAGTGTTAGAGGCATTTAAATAACGCTCTCGATTGGATAAATCATCATGGGTTAACAGTATTTGTGCGGTTAGCAAACCATGCTTGGAGAAGGCTGATTCATAGGCTTGAACCAAACCCATTTGCCCGACGGCGGCAGCGGCCTGTAATTGGTGAATATCGGTTGGACGCTTGACCTGCCCTAGTCGAAGCAGACCTTCAGCAACTGAGCCTGATGAAACTAAAACAATCTCAATCCCTTTGGCTCTTAGAACAGCCATTTGTTCTACCCAACACTGTATGGCTTGATGATTTAACCCTTGTCCATCGTTAGTCAATAAGGCACTGCCAATCTTAATTACCCAGCGTTTTGAATTTTTAATATCTTGGCGATTTTTCAAGGGGTATGCCTTCTAGGAGTTAATCAAAATCTTGGTCTACAGCCAATTCTTTTTTCACTGCTAAATCAGCAATTTCATTGGCGTCTTTTTTATTTTGGGCTAACTTTTCTGCAATATCATTTATTAGCTGGTCGATACCCGATCTTGTAACCGTGGAGATTTGGTAAACAGGGCCTGTCCAATTCAGATCTTCAATAATTGATGCACATAATTCTTTGGCTTCTTCGGCTGGTAATAGGTCAGTTTTATTTAACACCAACCAACGCTCTTTACCAGAAAGCTCTTCGCTGTATTTTTCTAGTTCTCTGGCTATAATTCTAACCGATTCTGCTGGATCAACGTCATCTATAGGTGCTATGTCAACCATATGCAACAACAGACCTGTACGAGACAAGTGTTTTAAAAACTGAACACCTAGCCCTGCTCCGTCTGATGCTCCTTCAATTAAACCTGGGATATCAGCTATTACAAAACTGGCTTCGGTTGATACTCTTACCACGCCTAAGTTGGGGTATAAGGTGGTGAACGGATAGTTTGCAACCTTGGGTCTTGCCGCTGAAACCGTTGATATTAAGCTAGACTTCCCTGCGTTGGGCATGCCTAACAAACCGACATCAGCTAATAAAGATAACTCTAAAGATAAATTACGTTCTTCACCAGGTTTGCCTAATGTGCATTGGCGTGGGGTTCTATTGCGACTACTTTTAAAATGGACATTACCTAAGCCGTGTAAACCTCCTTTGGCTACCAGTAACTTTTGTTCATGTTCAACCAAATCACCGATAAATTCGTCGGTGTCTACATCGCGCACGATGGTTCCAACGGGTACGGGAATAATTAACTCTTCGCCTGCTCGACCCGTTTTCTGTTGCCCCATGCCTGCTTGACCATTTTGTGCTTTATAGTCACGAATAAAACGGAAATCAACCAAGGTGTTTAAATTTCTATCGGCTTGTAGGTAGATTGTTCCGCCATCACCGCCATCTCCACCGTTTGGCCCGCCAAATGGTATAAATTTTTCACGACGAAAACTGACTACGCCGTTACCACCACGACCTGCTATAACTTGTATATTAGCTTCATCAACAAAATGCATAGGTTTTCCATTAAATTTGTGTAAAAACAAAAACGCCCCGACTAGCGGGGCGTTTTTACAATTAAAGCTTAGTTATTAGCTAGCTTGAATTGTTACGTAAGTACGCATAGGCTTACCTTTGGTAACAAAAGCAACTTTACCATCTGCTTTTGCAAACAAGGTGTCGTCTTTACCACGACCTACATTGTCACCTGGGTGAAACTTGGTTCCACGCTGACGGACAATAATACTTCCTGCGCTGACTTCTTCGCCACCAAAACGCTTAACGCCTAGGCGTTTGGCATTAGAATCGCGACCGTTTTTAGTACTACCTGCTGCTTTTTTATGAGCCATGGTGCAATCTCCAGTTAACTTGTTTGTTCCCTACTCAGAAACAAACCAAGCTTTAATTAATCTAATTTAAAAATATTCTTAAGCAGTGATTTTACCAATCTCTACTTCAGTATAATTTTGACGGTGGCCTTGCTTTGTTTTAGATCTGTTTTTACGACGGCGGAACTTAATAATTGTCACTTTTTTACCACGACCGTTACCAAGAACGGTGGCAGCTACTTTAGCACCATCAACAAGTGGAGCACCGATTTTAATATCTGCACCTTCACCAACCATCATTACTTGATCGAACTCAACTGAATCTCCTGCATCTGCATCTAGTGACTCAATTTTTAAAGTTTGACCTTCACGAACCTTATATTGCTTACCACCGGTTTTAATTACTGCGTACATGTTGAAACTCCCGGTTTCTATAGTTGTTTTATTCAGCCGAGGAACGGCAAAG
>CAZZKU010000140.1:0-3554 GCA_964654635.1 uncultured Piscirickettsiaceae bacterium
TTTATTTTTATTAAAATGTTTAAATTCTTTCTTTTTTTCAAAAAAAAAATTCAAAAACTATGTAATAGTTTAATCAACTATTTTGGTTTGGTTTTGTCTGCATTACTACTTTCATCTTGTGCAACTAATAATTCTGGTTTTAATTTAGCTGAAAAGCTTAGCTCTTCTTATGGATTATTATTTGATGATTATGATATGAAAAAAGATGAATTACCACAACTTTCTTATTCAACATTGTTGGTTGAGTTAAGCAATGGTAGTGATTTCTCTATGGTGCTTGGCTATTTAAATGCGGATGGTCAACAATGGTTCAGCCGTGATTTATTTTCAATTTTAACCAACAATGGCAGGGTCGTTCAAGCTTATAAGATGGGGGAAGAAGTGTATTCACTTCATCTAACTGAGTCTAACATTGATTTATTTAATATTGAATATCAACAAGATTCTGAATTGGTTAAAAGAATTGACTTACCAGCAAAAAAACGATTTTCTTTACCTGTTTACTTAAAAGTTGAAGCCAATAGCTTTGAAGAAAGGCAGTTATGGAAAACGCCAGTTAAGCTGCTTAGAATAGAGGAGCATGTAAGTATTCCAAGTTTGAATTTTGAGCATACGAATATTTATTGGAAAGACCCTAAAACAAATTTTATATGGGAATCTGTTCAGCAGTGGACTCCAGGTTCTGATGTTATTCATTATAAAGTGTTAAAGCCTTGGTTGGGAGTCGCTTACCCATGAAAAATGTATGGTTGCTTTTTTTTGCAATAGTCTTTTGTTTTCCATTAAATTCAATAGCTAACATAAAAGTTACCTATTCTGGTTGTGATGTAAAAAAACAAATTGTTTTTAAGGGTAGTAAGAGTCTGTTGAGCGTTTTACAGTCGAATCCTATTAAGTGTGATTACCCTTTTGGTACGGCTTTAATGTTGAAAAGTGAGCAAGCGAAGCAATATGAGCTGAAAGAAAAAATCGTTAATAGTCTTAACAGGCTTATTCAGCTAGAACAAGACTTGAATTCTAAATCCTATTTATTGAATTTAAAGAATAGAATTGAGGAGCAATCGGTAACGGGCAGAGTTGTTGGTATAGAGCTTAATCCCACTTTGGTTGAAATTACACCACTGGCTAATAGATTGTTTAATGAAAGTCTTTTTCTTCATGTACCGAGGCGAGCAAATACTATAAACTTTGTAGGGGCTGTAAATAATTCAGAGTCTTATAATTATAGACTTACGTTAAATGAATTGCTGGAAATAAATCCCTTATTAGATATGTTTCAACCAGGTTTTGTTAATTTAGTCCATGCAAACTCTGAAATAGAGAAAGTTAAAGTGGGTTATTGGAGTCATCAAGAAAAATTTGTATCTCCTGGTGGTTGGGTGATTGGCTTATTTAAAGAATCATACTTAAAAAATATTGCAGAAAACTTAAATGATGATTTAGCCTATTGGCTTGCAACCCAGGTGTTGCCATAAATGAACCGATTAAGATTTGTTTATCCCCTTTTTTCCTTTAGCCTTCTTTTCTTTGTGCAGGCAGTAGTAGCAAGTCCTTTGCCCGTATCACAAAGCGTATCTGGCGGTGTTGGTTTGATAGCAATGCCTAGTGCAAGAATGAATCCTGAAGGTGTTTTTGGCGTCCATCTATCTCTTGTTGATCCTTATACTCGGGCAGTGGTTTTTGCACAACCACTACCTTGGTTAGAAGTTCTATTTAAATACACTAATATAGAGAATCAAATTTATGGTGTTAGTAACCAAGGTTATAAAGATAAATCAACAGATGTAAAAATACGTTTATTAGCAGAAAGTTTTTATGTACCAAGTATTTCTGTAGGGGTGAGAGATGTTGGTGGTACAGGGCTTTTTTCTGGCGAATATGTAGTGGCATCTAAGCAAATTAATAGGTTTGATTTTTCATTAGGCTTGGGGTGGGGCTACTTAGGTAATCAGGAGCATTTATCGAACCCCTTATGTACTTTAAGAGAAAATTTTTGTAATCGCGGAAGTGTAACTGGAAAGGGTGGAAACTTGGGGCTTGCTAACTTATTTTCAGGCAAAAAAATGGCTTTATTTGGTGGCGTTGAGTACCATCAAGAAGCTTTACCTATCTCTTGGAAATTAGAATACGACGGGAATAGTTATCAAAATGAACCTTTTGGTAGTCAATTTGAACAAAAAACGCCCTTAAATTTTGGTGCGGTTTATCATTTTAGTGATTCTATAAAGCTTCAAGCAGGTTTGGTTCGCGGAACAACCGCGATGCTGGGCATTACTTTTGAAACCAATTTAAAATCTAGTACACAAGTAAAATATTTTGACCCCGCACCTGTTAAAGTTGATGTTGTTGATAAAGCTAAAGAAGTCCAGTGGCAATCCATTGAAGAGGCTATTGAACTAAAGGCGGGGTTCCAAGTTGACAGTATTTATAAAAATGATAATGAAATTATTGTTAAGGGTCGTCAGCAAGTCTATGCCCAAGAAGCTAAAGGGATTGGGCGAGCTTCCAGAATTTTAGAAAATAAATTACCAAGTGAATTTAGTAAATTTACTTTTGTCGATTCTTATCAAGGAATAGATGTTTCATCAATTACTATTGATCGAGAAGAATTCAGGAAGTCGGCACGACTTGAACAGCCAAAGTCTAAAGTTTTAGAGTCAACAGAGTTTGCACCAAACAAAGCAGTGCAAGAATTAGAACCAGTTTGGGAGCAAGACCCTGGTAAGTTGAATTATCGAATAGCCCCTAGTTTTTCTGGTAGCTATGGTGGGCCAGATGAGTTTTTACTTTACCAATTAAGCATGAAGTCTAGTGCGAACTACTCTTTAAAAAATAATACTTGGTTAACAGGCGCTATAAGTTTAGGATTGGTAGATAATTATGAAAATTTTAAGTATACAGCTCCATCGAATTTACCGAGGGTAAGAACCGATATTAAAGAGTATTTAAAGACATCTAGATTAAGGTTGAATACTTTGCAGTTGATTAATTTAGAATCAGCGGGTGATGATTTTTTCTATACCACTTATCTGGGATATTTAGAGATGATGTATGGAGGTGTTGGAGGAGAGGTACTATATCGCCCCTATGGTAAAAAGTGGGCATTAGGGCTTGACTTAAACTATGTTAAACAAAGAGACTTTGATCTTAGGCTAGGCTTTAGGGATTATGAGGTGCTAACAGGGCATTTAACAGGTTATTATGAAACAGATGATCGAGTTGTTGTTAAGTTAAGTGCGGGTCGCTATTTAGCCAAGGACATTGGTATGACTTTTGGCGTGAAAAGAAAGTTTAAAAATAATGCCAGTATGGGGTTTTGGGTAACTAAAACTAATGTTTCTGCCGAAGAGTTTGGTGAAGGTAGCTTTGATAAAGGTTTTTATTTTTCAATTCCTTTAGATATCTTTACTCTTAGTTCTACAAACTATGTTGCAGACTATAGCTGGCAGTTTTTAACCAGAGATGGCGGACAGAAATTAAATAGAAGTCAAGAGCTGTATGATTTAACACATACCAGGCGTTTAAATCATATAAAGTCAGGCTTTGATAATGTC
>CAZZKU010000141.1:0-3552 GCA_964654635.1 uncultured Piscirickettsiaceae bacterium
TTTGTTCTTGAGCGGCGTTTTTTTCCGTTATTTTGGGTGCAGTTTTTAGGGGCGTTTAATGACAACGTATTTAAAAACGCTTTAGTGATGATGGTGACGTTTAAGATAGTCGAAACGGCTTCTCAAGTAGGTTTGTTAGTTACCTTGGCGGCAGGTTTGTTTATATTTCCTTTCTTTCTTTTTTCTGCTTTTGCAGGAATTGTGGCAGATAGTTTTGATAAAACAAAGCTAATTAAAATTATTAAATTTACCGAAGTGCTTATTATGCTGCTGGCAGCATGGGCATTAATGGCTGAAAATTTGGTATTATTATTTGTGGTTTTATTTTTAATGGGCTTGCAGTCTACTTTTTTTGGCCCGATAAAATATTCGATTCTTCCCGAGCATCTATCTAGTGATGAACTGTTACATGGTAACGGTTGGTTTAGTGCCTCAACCTTTTTAGCTATTCTATTAGGTACTTTGGTTGGCGGTATTTTAGTGCTTGCTGATAACGGTATTGCAACCCTTTCAATTGTCCTGATTGCCCTTTCGTTGCTGGGCTTGCTAGCTAGTTTTTGGGTTCCTGCTTCACAAGAGGTTCAAAATAAACCTAAGTTTAGTTGGAATATCTTTAGGTTAACTCAAACTGAAGTTAGCCATTGTCGCCAGTACCCTCAAGCATTCTTTGCAATACTGGCAATTTCTTGGTTTTGGTTTTTAGGGGCAACCTATTTGAGCCAAATGCCCGTTATGGTAAAAGAGCTGATAGGAGCAGAGGATAAAGTTTTAATATTGTTTTTAGCGGTATTTTCTATTGGAATTGGGGTCGGTGCGGTAATAGTTAGTTTATTAAATGTTAAAGTGAGGAGTGTTAAAGAGGTACTTAAAAATGGTATTTATCTGCTCTTAATTAGCGTTATTATGTGGCTGTCTAATCTATTAATGTATGATATGCCTGTCAGAGAAACTCCGTTGTTACTGGCTGAATTCTTAACAGAGTGGAAACCCTTGTTAGTCTTGGTTTTGTTGGGGATTATTGCCACATTAGGTGGTATTTTTATTGTACCGCTCTATACTTTGTTACAGGTTAAAACTCCTGCTGGTTCTCGTTCACGTACGGTGGCAGTTAACAATATTACCAATGCCGTTTTGATGGTGCTTTCAGCAGTGTTAATAATGGGGATGTATGCTTTAGATTGGAGTTTGTTGCGAATTTTATTCGCCGTCTCCCTGATGAATGTATTGGCGGTTGTTTGGTATTTTAAAGCAGGACAAAAATTAACTTAAATTTAAGGAAAATTAATGAAGTTTTTAATGACGTTGTTGTTGAAGTTGGTGTTTCGAATCAAGGTAAAAGGGTTAGAAAACTACCATGACTTAGATAAATCTGGCGAGCCGATGTTAATTATTGCCAACCATACCTCTTTATTAGATGGTCTGTTAATTGGTTGTTTTTTGCCAGGTAAAACTTCCTTTATGATTTCAGAGAAACATACTAATAAATGGTATCAGCGCTTTTTGTTAAGTTTTGTTGAAATATTTAAGGTTGATTTCCATAGCCCTTTTGCAGCTAAAAAGGTAATTGCAGAGCTGAAAAAAGGCTCTCATTGTATGATTTTTCCAGAAGGAAGAATTACCACCACGGGAAGTCTAATGAAGGTTTACGAGGGTACGGGTCTGATAGCAACTAAGGCTAATGCCAGTATTTTAACCATTCACATAGATGGAGCAGAAAAGTCTAAATTTTCTTATTTAGATGGTTCTAAGATGGTGTTTATTAAACAACTTTGGTTCCCAAAGATTACCTTAACGATTTTACCTGCCAAAAAACTAGATTTGCCAGAGGGTTTAAAAGGGACTAAAAAACATGCCTATTTCCGTAACAGTGTTTTTACGATGTTACGAGATGCTAAATTCCATGCCTGCGTAAAATCTTGTTCATTGTTTAAGGCCTTGGCTGAAGCCAATAAACAATATGATGCAAAAGCGATTTGTGTCGAAGACTTTAACAAAGTTGAATTAAGTTTAAAGAAAATTTTAATGGGTTCTTATGTTTTGGGGCGTAAACTGCACAAAATTTTAGGCGAAGAAAAGCGGGTTGGTTTGTTACTGCCCAATGTCGCAAGCATGCCAGTTACCTTTTTTGCACTGCAAGCCTTTAACCATACCCCAGCTTTGTTAAACTTCACCGCAGGGCTTGGTCCAATGCGTTCGGCTTGTGAAACAGCCCTGCTAAAAACGGTGATTACCTCACGTAAATTTGTTGAGGTGTTTGAGTTACAAGAAACTATCGAGGCTTTATCTGAAAACTTAAGGTTTATTTATTTAGAAGATATCAAAGAAGGTATTAGCTTGTCAGATAAGTTGCACGCTTTAATTACCAAACCAGCACATATGCCAGGCTATAAGGTAGATGAAAGTGAAGAAGCGGTTGTCTTGTTTACTTCTGGTTCAGAGGGTTTGCCTAAAGGGGTGGTACTTTCCCATAAAAACATTAACAGCAATATAGAGCAAATCTCATCAATGCTAATGCTGTTACCTGGTGAACAAATCTTTAATGCCCTGCCGACCTTCCATTGTTTTGGCTTAACAGCAGGAACACTTTGGCCAATTTTAACTGGAGCAAAGGTGTTTACTTATCCTTCGCCATTACATTATTCAACTATCCCCGAAATGGTTTATCAGTCAAATGCTAAATTGGCGTTTGGAACCGATACTTTCTTTAATGGTTATGCCAAAAAAGCGGATCCTTATGATTTTTATAGTTTGCTAGGATTGGTAGCAGGGGCTGAAAAATTACGCCCAGAAACCCGTGCCTTGTATGCCGAAAAATTTCACACGCCTATTTATGAAGGTTATGGCATTACCGAAGCTAGCCCGGTGGTTTCGGTCAATATTCCGCAAAAGCATAAAGCTGGCACGGTAGGGCAATTTGTACCTGCTATAGAGCATAGGCTTGAAGATGTGCCAGGTATTAACGATGGTGGTAGGCTATTTATTAAAGGGCCTAATATTATGTTGGGTTATTTAATGCCTAATAATCCAGGAATACTGCTTCCGCCAAAAGATGGCTGGCATGATACAGGAGATATTGTTACGGTTGATGCAGAAGGTTTTGTTACCATCAAAGGTCGAGCAAAACGCTTTGCTAAAATTGCAGGGGAAATGATATCTTTAACTGCGGTAGAAGCTTATATAAACAAAGCTCACCCAGAGGGTCATCATGTCGTGGTTTCAATTAAAGACGATAAAAAGGGTGAAAAGCTTATTTTAATAACCAATGATGATTCTTTAAGTCGCCATACGGTTAAAGAAGCAGCAAATGATGCGAGTGTTTCAGAAATAATGATTCCAAAAACAGTTATTTTAGTTGAAGAAATTCCTGTGCTTGGAACAGGAAAAGCCAACTACCCTGAAGTACAAAAAATAGCAGAAAGGCATTAATTAAGTGATTCCTATAGGAGAGAAAAAAACATGTTGATGCAAAAGCTTCGCAACGCACAAAGTGTAATTCAGGGGCATCGTATTCCAGAATTGCCTGAAGAGATATTTAAATTAGAAGCGGAGTTA
>CAZZKU010000142.1:0-3539 GCA_964654635.1 uncultured Piscirickettsiaceae bacterium
ATGGCTCATCTAAAAGTTCAAGCAGGTCATCGTAGTTTGCTAAATCGGCATCTAAGGATAGGTTGTTAACTACCACCGCTGCAATGCTTAATTTACTGTCTTTTATAGCTTGTATGGTAAGTAAAGCCTGGTTAATACAGCCTAATCTATTGCCTACAACAACAATAACGGGTAATTTTAAGGCTATTGCAAGATCTTTGTTTAGCTTGTCTTTTACCAGTGGTGAGTAAAATCCACCAGCCCCTTCAATAATGCCAATACTTTTTTTAGGTGTTGCTGATGCTTTTATTAAGTCTTCTAATTGAATGTCGCTGTTGTTTAGCTTTATTGCCCTAGCTGGTGAAATAGGTTCTTCAAATAAATAAGGGCAAATATCAGCTAAAGAATCGTTATTATCACTGGCTTTTTTAAGACGCATAGCATCTTCAGATATTAGTTTTTGTTCGCTAAATCTAATCGCCCCAGAGGCAATGGGCTTGCGGGCATGGACTGGTTTGTCTTGGAACTCTTTTAGGGTTTCTATTACACAACAAGCAACAAAAGTTTTGCCTATCTCGGTGTCAGTTCCAGTAATGAAAAACCCATCCATTTGCTAGTTGTTTTCCATCAGACGAGCTTGTGCTTCTTGGTATTTTTCTAATGTTGCATCGACTATTTTTTGTGGAAGTTCTGGTGCTGGAGCTTTTTTGTTCCAGGCCAGCGTTTCTAGGTAGTCTCGAACATATTGTTTGTCAAAACTGTTAGGGTTGCTTCCCGTTTTATAACTTTTGGCTGACCAAAATCGAGAGCTATCGGGTGTTAGGGCTTCATCAATTAAGTGAATTACACCATTTTCATCTTCACCAAACTCAAACTTGGTATCCGCAATAATTATTCCACGCTCAATCGCAAACTCTGCCGCTTGTTGGTAAAGTTCTAGGCTGAATTTTTTAACTTGTTTGGCTTTGTCTTTACCAATGATTTTAACCATCTCTTGGTATGAAATATTTTCATCATGGTCACCTATGTCCGCTTTGGTGGAAGGTGTGAAAATGGGTTCAGGCAGTTTTTCAGCTTTAGACAATCCTTTTGCTAGCTTAATACCGCAAACCGTGCCGTTTTTTTTGTATTCTTTCCAGCCAGAACCCACAATATATCCTCTTACAATTGCTTCTATAGGCAGGGGTTTTAGCTTGTGAACAATCATCGCCCTTCCGCCAATTTCCTGTATTTCTTCAGGAGTTAGGAAGTCGGTTAGTTTTAAGTCATCAGCAAGTTGGTTGGGAAGGATATGTTTAAATTTTTTCATCCAAAATTTAGCAGTTTCTGTTAGGACAATGCCTTTACCCGTAATTGCAGTAGGTAAAACAACATCAAAGGCAGAGATGCGATCAGTGGTAACAATCAGTAGATGTTTATCATCTATTTCGTAAAGATCTCTAACTTTGCCCCTGTTGATGAGAGGAAGGCTTTTTATAGTAGATTCAAAAAGAGTATTCATTATTTTTTACCCAAATCTTTTTTATTATTGTTTTGGTCAGAAAAGTCAGTATCAAAGGAGCCACTACTACTTTCGTAGGGGAATTTAATGTGACCATACCTAATGACCATAACGGCTAAGGTTATAATTAGTATAGTTACCCCGATAGAAACAGCTTCCCAAGGCCCCATCTCTTTCATATCTATGATTAGGTAACGTGCCAACGCAATAATAGCGATATATAAAGGAAACCTAACTGGAAGCTTGCCCGATTCTAAGTAAATGGCAACCATTGCCAGTATCTCTAGGTACAAAAACAGAAGTAATAAATCAGCAAGAGTAACGTCTCGTGCAACAATCATTTTATTAACTTCAATTACTCCCGCAACCACTGTGGCAATGGCAATAACAAACAAACCTAGCATTGTTACGAGTTTAATTGCTTTTCTTGCGGGTTGAACTCCGGGAAAGTGCTGCATGTTTTATTGTCCTGTAAATAATGTATTCTTAATTAATAGGCATTATCACAAATTAGTTAATGAATTGTTAGATAATTATTAGATTAAATAAATAAAAAAAGGTTAGCTCTGTTAGAATTGGCGTAAATTTATTTGTATTGTTAAGGAATTATAACTATGTCTACTCAAAAAAACTGGATTGCTCCCTCAATTTTATCGGCTGATTTTGCTCAACTAGGTAAAGATGTTAAAGATGTTATTGCCGCTGGTGCTGATGTGGTTCATTTTGATGTAATGGACAATCATTATGTTCCTAACCTAACTATAGGTCCCTTGGTCTGTGAATCACTTAAAAACTTTATGGTTCGTGAAGAAGTAAAAGCACCGATTGATGTGCATTTAATGGTTAAGCCTGTTAGCCGTATTATTGGCGACTTTGCTTCTGCTGGTGCCGATATTATTACTTTTCACCCAGAAGCTTCAGAACACATTGATGGCGATTTAGGTTTAATTAAAAACGCTGGCTGTAAAGCAGGTTTGGTTTTTAATCCAGCAACGTCTTTAGATTATTTAGAGCATGTTATGGATAAAATAGATTTAATTTTAATAATGTCTGTTAACCCAGGTTTTGGTGGACAATCATTTATCCCACAAGCGTTAGAAAAATTAAAAGCAGCCCGTAAAATAATAGATGCTTCTGGTCGTGATATTCGTTTAGAAATAGATGGTGGAGTTAAAGTTGAAAACATTGCCGCAGTAGCTGCCACTGGTTGTGATACTTTTGTATCGGGTTCTGGCATATTTGGTAAAGCCAACGCCAATGATGCTAATCGTTATGATACCGTTATTCAGCAAATGCGTGATGAGTTGGCAAAAGCTAAGGCTTAAAGTTTTAGCAAGCTAAGCTACGATTTATAAGAACGCCGGTAATTCCGGCGTTTTTTGTTTTCAAAATTAAAATAAGAGTATCTAAAATTGTCCTTTTCAAAAATTAAACCCGACTTTATATTAATTGACTTAGATGGCACTTTAGTTGACAGTGTCCCCGATTTAGCCTATTGCGTAGATGAAATGATGAAGCAGCTATCCATGCCTGTAAGAGGCATTGATGCGGTGCGTAATTGGGTCGGAAACGGCGTACGGCGTTTAACCGAACGAGCCTTGGTGAATGCAGTGGAAGGAATGCCTGAAACTGAATTAATGGACAAAGCCTACCCCATATTTTTAGAATTATATAAAAATAACAACTCACAACGCTCTAAAGTTTATGATGGTGTGTTAGACGGGTTAAAATGGATGCAAAACAATGGTTACCGCATTGGTTGTGTTACCAACAAAGCAGAATCCTTCACCGTTCCGTTGTTAAAAAGCAAAGGGCTGTTTGACTTGTTTGAAGTGATTGTTTCAGGCGATACCTGTGCTGAAAAAAAGCCACACCCCATGCCATTATTGCATGCCGCAAAGTTAATGGGTGTCAGCCCAGACAATGCTTTAATGTTAGGGGATTCAAAGTCAGATGTTAAAGCCGCAAGAGCGGCTAATTTTAATATATTCTGCATGACCTACGGTTATAATCATGGTGAAGATATTGCGAATTATAACCCCGATGTTATTATGGATTC